>CAZIBA010000071.1:7242-7662 GCA_964536795.1 uncultured Planctomycetota bacterium
ACGCGGCCGTGGTGGCCGTCGAGGCCCTGGCCCACTTCGACGGAGACGTGGCCGTCACCGTGGGTGACGCGGTGCTCCTCCGGCCCGGCACCCTGGAGCGGGCCTTCGCCGAGCACGAGAAGGCGGGGGCGGCCGCAACCGTTATCACGGGGGAGTTGGCGGACCCAACGGGGTTCGGCCGCATCCTGCGTGACGGCGAGGGCCGGGTCACGGCCATCGTCGAGGAACGCGACGCTTCTCCGGAAGAGAAGGCCGTCCGCGAGGTGAACTCGGGCTGTTACGTTTTCCGGTATCAGGAGCTGACTGAGGCGTTGAGGCAGATCACGCCCGAGAACGACCAGAAGGAATACTACCTGACCGACGTGGTGGCCCTGCTGGTCAAACAGGTTTGTCTGCCTGGATTCTCTGTCCTTTTTATTC
>CAZIBA010000071.1:7672-7950 GCA_964536795.1 uncultured Planctomycetota bacterium
CGCCGTGGAGCACCCCCACGAGATGCTGGGTATCAACAGCCGGGCCGACCTGGCCCTGGCCCACGAGTTCCTCCGGGAGGAGACCTTGCACAGGTTGATGATGAACGGGGTGACGGTGGTGGACCCGTCCACCACCCACGTCGACCCCCGGGCCCGGGTGGCCGCCGACTCCGTCATCGAGCCCTACTGCATACTGGAAGGGGCCCTGGAGATAGAGCGAGGCTGTCACGTCGGTCCCTACAGTCACTTGGTGGGACGCAAGAGGTTGGACGCACCGG
>CAZIBA010000072.1:0-7891 GCA_964536795.1 uncultured Planctomycetota bacterium
TGATCCACTCCTTGCTGGCCACGTTCAGGCTGCCCAGGATGGCCAGCAGGTCGGGGGTGTAGTCGTCCTTCTCGGCCAGGTCGGGCTCGGGGTGCTCGGGGGGCGTCCAGGTGGCTTTCCGCACCAGCCGTGGCAGGCCCTTGTGCAGGAACTTCATGTCCAGGTCGGCCACCCGCTCGCCCTGGTAGAGGAGTTCCAGCTTTTTCCGTCCGGTGAAGCTCCCGATGACCGTGGCCTCGACGCCCTCGGAGGCGAGGCGCTCCAAGAGCTCCTCCACCCGGTCAGGCGGAACGGCCAGGAGCATGCGTTCCTGGGCCTCGGAGATCCAGATTTCCGTGTAGGACAGACCCTCGTACTTGAGGGGCACGCGTTCCAGGTCCACCTCGATGCCCAGCTCTTCCCCCATCTCGCCGGCCGCGCTGGAAAGTCCGCCGCCGCCACAGTCGGTGATGGCGCTGTAGAGCCCCCGGTCGCGGGCCACCAGAAGGACGTCGACCATCTTCTTTTCCATGATGGGGTTGCCGATCTGGACGGCCCCGCTGCTTACGACCTCCGACTCCTCCGACAGTTCCCCGGAGCTGAAGGTGGCCCCGTGGATGCCGTCCCGTCCGGTACGCCCGCCCACCAGCACCAGCAGGTGGCCCAGCCTGGGCGCCTTGTCGCATTTGCCGACGGGCATAAGCCCGACGTTCCCGCAGTAGACGAGAGGGTTGCCCACGAAGCGTTCGTCGAAGTAGACGGCCCCGTTGACGGTGGGGATGCCCATCCGGTTGCCGTAGTCGCGGACGCCCGCCACCACCCCTTTCATCACCCGCTTGGGGTGGAGACAGCCCTTGGGAAGCCTCTCCTCGGGCAGGTCTGGGGGCCCGAAACAGAAGACGTCGGTGGAGAGGATGGGTTTGGCCCCCAGGCCGGTACCCAGGGGGTCGCGGATGACCCCGCCGATGCCGGTAGCCGCCCCGCCGTAGGGCCCGATGGCCGAGGGGTGGTTGTGCGTCTCTACCTTGAAACAGACGTCGTAGTCGTCGTCAAAGCGGATGACACCGGCGTTGTCCTTGAAGACGGAGACGCACCAGGGCTTGGCCAGCTCCTCGGTGACCCGCATGATGGTGGAGCGGAGCAGGTTGTCGATGCGTTCTCCGTCGTAGTCGATGAGGCCGCGGAAGGTCTTGTGGCCGCAGTGCTCCGACCAGGTCTGGGCCAGGCTCTCCAGCTCCACGTCGGTGGGGTCGCGGTCGAGCTCGTTGAAGTGGCTCTGGATGGTGAGCATCTCCTCCCGGTTGAGCCAGAGCTGTCCATCCCGGCTGATGCGGTCCAGCTCCTCAGGTGATGCCCCACGCAGGGGTACGGTGCGCAGCTTGAAGCTGTAGGGACGGCCGAGGACGACCACGGCCCGGTCCGAGCGGCCCAGGAAGTAGTCCTCGATGGAGCCGTTGGCCAGGAGCTTCTCGGCGATGAGGCGGAGCTGGTCGGTCGTGGACTCCCCACCGAAGTGGTATCGGCGAGCGGTCTTGACCGCCCGGACGGGAAGGCCCAGGTCGGCCACGGCCAGAAGTGTGCTTCCCTCCACAGGGTCCATGACACCGGGCTTGCGGACCACCTCGATGGTGTTGGCTTCCTCGTGAGCGCGGTCGGGCTCGGCCGGCATCGCCTGGACCACGTCGGAGACCGGATCGGCCAGCACCTCGTGGGCGATGCGCGCGAGGGCGGCCTCGGTGAGGTCGCCCTCGAGGAAGAAGACCCGGGTGAAGGCCACGGAGCGGACGGCGGTGAGACCGAGGTCGGGGATGTCGGCGGCCACGTCTTCACCCACCGGGTCCAGGAGGTCGGGACGGGTGCTGACCTCAACCCTCCACCACATAATCAGCTCCCCCGCGGGCGCTTCGCGCGCGTCTTCTTGTCTCTGGCGGGCCGTTTGGGGGCAGCGCTGGTCCGGGGCTTCCCGTCGAGGGCCTGGCGGGTCCGCTGAGCGCGAGCCAGGAGTTCCTCCAGGGAGTCGGCGTCGGTGGCCAGGGCGTTCTCCAGGGCCAGCAGTTCCTGACGGAACCGGGCCAGGGAGCGGACCAGGTCCGCGGCGTTGCTCAGGAAGATGTCTCTCCACAGCTTTGGGTCGGAGCCGGCCACCCGGGTGCTGTCCAGGAAGCCGGGGCCGACGAAGCTGCCCCAGCCCTGGGCCAGGGCGCTCACCAGCGCCGCGGCCACCAGGTGGGGCAGGTGACTGGTCTGGGCCAGGATGGCGTCGTGCTCTTCGGGTCCCAGGAGCTTCACTGAGGCGCCCACCCCCTTCCAGAGATGGGAGACGACCTTCAAGGCGTCCCCGTCGGTGCTCTCCACGGGGGTGAGCACGACCGTGCTGCCCTCGTAGAGAGAGCCGGAGGCGTGCTCCACGCCCTTCTTCTCAGAGCCCACCACCGGGTGTCCACCCACGAAGCGGACCTGTTCGTACCCGAGAGAGTTCTCGACCCCACGCACGACGAGGCTCTTGGTGCTGGCCACGTCGGTCACCACGGTCTCCGGAGTGAGGGCCGGGGCTGCGGCCCGCAGCGCCGCGAGCACCGAGCCGACTGGTGTAGCCACCACCACCAGCTCCGCTCCGGCCACCCCCCGGGGGACGTCGGTCGTGGTCTCATCACAGGCTCCCGCGCGCCGAGCCCGTGAGAGGGACCGCTTGCGCCGGCCCACACCGACCACACGGTCGACCAGTCCACGCTCCTTCAGGGCCAACCCCAGCGAGCCACCCATGAGACCCACCCCAACGATAGCTACCCGCCTCCAGTGCATTGTGGTCAGGTCTCCTGTATCTTGGGGTCAGTTTCTGCCAGCGCCCTACATATAGGGTCAGCCCAGAGAGTCGCAGAACTTTTCCCTTGACGCTACAGGGACAAGATGCTACCTGTTCGTGGAAAAGGTTGTCAATCGCTTTTTCTCTCGACGGTGGTTGGTGTCTGACCGAGGAACGGTGGCCGACCGTGGCCCTGCGGAATAATCATATACTGGACTTCGAGAAGCCTATCTTCGAGTTGGAGCAGCGCATCGCCGACTTGGCCGACGCCTCCTCCGAAGAGGAGCTGGAGAGCCTGGAGCAGTCGCGCCGGGACCTCGAGGCCCTCACCCGGGAGGTCTTCTCCAAGCTGAACCCCTGGCAGCGGGTGCAGCTTGCCCGTCATCTGGAGCGTCCCCAGTCCACCGACTTCATCCGCTATATGGTGGACGACTTCGTCGAGCTGCACGGAGACCGGGCTTTCAGTGACGACCGGGCCATGATCACGGGTCTGGGGCGGGTGGACGGGCGACGAGTGCTCATCGTCGGTCACCGCAAGGGCAAGACCACCCGGGAACGGCTCACCTGCTACTTCGGCTGCGCCCACCCGGAGGGATACCGCAAGGCCCTCTCCAAGATGCGGCTGGCCGAGAAGTTCGGGCTTCCCGTCGTTTCGCTCATCGACACCTCGGGAGCGTACTCCGGCATAGGGGCTGAGGAGCGCGGTCAGTCCCAGGCCATTGCCACGAACCTCTTCGAGATGTCCCTGCTCAGGGTGCCGGTCTACTGCGCGGTTATCGGGGAGGGGGGAAGTGGTGGCGCCCTGGGCATCGGTCTGGGCGACCACCTGGCGATGCTGGAACACTCCTACTACTCGGTGATTCCGCCGGAGGGCTTCTCGGCCATCATGTGGCACGACTCAGACCACGCCGCCGACGCAGCTGCCGTCCTCCGGATCACGGCCCAGGACCTGTTGGGGATGGGCATCGCTGACGAGATCATTCCCGAGCCACTGGGTGGCGCTCACCGAGACCCTCGGGCCGCAGCTGAGATGCTCAAGGGGTCGGTGTCCAAGGAGCTGGCCGAACTGGAGAAGCTGCCCGTCGATGAGCTGCTCCGCCGACGCTACGACAGGCACCGGCGTCTGGGCGTCGTCGTCGAGGGGAACGGGGCGCACGCCGACTGACCGTCGACCTCTGCTTCCTTCCCACCTCAGGGGAACCCGAAGGGACTACCGGGCTTGAGGTGCGCTGCGACACTCGTTTGGGAAGCTGGTGGGAGGGTGGGTACCCGGGTCAGTGGGTGACGTGGTGACCGTCCTCCGGCTCAGCCCGGAAGGACTCCAGCCAGGAGGAGAGGAACTTCCCCGGACAGCAGGTGGCCGGCAGCCCGTACTGGACCTTGACCTCGTTGTGGCCGTAGATGTTGTCGCGGGCGATGCCGTAGCGTTGGCAGAGGTCCAGCAGCAGTCGGCGCAGGCTGCTCAGTTGGGTGGCCGTAGGCTTCTGCAGTTCGAAGTTGCCCAGGACGACGATGCCGACGTTGCCGACGTTGGCGGCGAAGTTGCCCGCGTGAGCGCCCTGCCAGGCCAGGGAACGACCCGCCCAGACCCGACCGGCCCGGTCGATGCAGTAGTGGTAAGCCAGGTCTCCCGCCCCCAGGCCTCCTCGAGAGGTGGGCCGCTGCTGCGCCTTGGTGACGGTGCGCAGGCGGGCCGCCACCTCCTGCACACCGGTGACGTCGTTGACGTCCATCCCCTCGTGGTGGACGGTGATGCGCCAGGGCTGTCCCATGGGATTGAGGCGGGAGACGATGGGCGAATCGTCGGCCCAGGCCGATCGGGCCAGGATGACGGGTGGACGCAGCGAGGGCGCAGCCTGCCCGGTCTCTACCGGGAGCGGTACTTGGGCCTGCATCTGCACCTGGAGGGTGGTCGTCGGTGTGTGACAGCCCGCTGTCAGGGCGAGGAGGACGGGAAGCAGTGCCAGGAGAGCGCCCTGCCCGGTCCTCCCGGAGAGAAGTGGATGCGACGCTTCCTTCGGTCGGGGTGGCTGGGCGGGGTCGTCGCGCATGGTCCTCCTCCGTGCCCAAGGGGCTGAACACGTACGTCTGAAAAGCTGCTGGGAACCAGGTGGTCCTCAAGGGAATTATCGGTCAGTCAAGGCAGGGGCTGGATCGGAAAAGGAGAAGCAGCGAGCGTCAGGAGAGGGAACGTTCAGGCCTGGTTCGTCGGGGCTTTGTGTCTGGGGTTGACCAGCAGGTCCCAGAACAGCAGGACCACGCCAATGCAGATGAAGACGTCAGCTGAATTGAAGACGGGCCAGCGGATGCAGGTGAGGTTGATGAAGTCGCGCACGGCCCCGAACTGGTAGCGGTCGACGAGGTTGCCCACCGCCCCACCTACGATGGTCCCGCAGGCCAGCACCTCCAGTCGGCTGTGGGCTGGCGAGCTCAGCAGCCACCAGATCACGGCCAGCGTGGCCACCACGGCCAGCGGCCCCAGCACCCAGGCCCACTCGGAATCGGCCAGCAGGCTGAACGGCCCACCCGTGTTCTCCCGGTAGGTGAAACTGAGCACGCCGGGGATCGCGCATGAGAAGAGACCAGACGGCCAGGAGCACGCCGGGGATCACCACCAGACTGCCCCGAACGCGCCCGCCCAGGCGCCTCTGGGCCACGGACTTAGTCGCCAAGTCAACGGCGACCAGCCCAACCACCAGGAGGAACACGACCACCCATTCCGCACGGTGGAGCCTCCGGCCGCTCTCAACCGGGGCCGCCGAGGGTGAGCTTGCCGGAACACCCAGGGCGTCGGTGGAGACAGCGTCCTTCCTCTGAGTGGACTCGGCGCGACCGTCTCGGCTGCAATGGTCGTCGACCGGGGGTGTGGCCCCAGGCATCAGTCCTGTCCCTCGCCTTCCTCCTCACGCTTGCAGGCGATGCAGAGGCGGGCGTAGGGGACAGCCCTGAGCCGGGTCTTGGTGATGGACTTGCCGCAGGTCTCACAGACGCCGAAGCTCTTCTCCTCGATGCGGGCCAGGGCCTCGTCGATGTCGCGCAGGTCGGCTGATTCCATCTGGATAAAATCCAGGTTGAGTTCCTTCTCGAAGTTATCACTGGACACCTCGGCCCAGTGGATGGGCATTTTGGAGAGGTTGCCCGCGGCGTCCTGGTCGTTCTGGCGGAGGGTTTCCTCGGCGAGACTCTCCACGTCTCCTGCCAGTTGCGCCCTCCGGCGAAGCAGCAATTGCCTGAATCCCTCAAGGTCTCGTTTGTTCATTGTCTGCTCCCTGTTGCTCTGATACGGAGAGTGCCGCACGACCGCAGTCCCAGCGGCCACCTCCGAAGTCTATTACTATACCACGGATTCCCCCACTGTCAAGTGTATCAATGGCCCAAGGGTGGCCGACAGATACGTGGGTCCAGCAGTTGCCACGTAGGGCTACCCCGCCCGTCCAACTGCTCTCGTTCAGGACGGCTCCTCGCGCTGCTCGGGCGCGCCCTTGACCAGGCCTGGGACGGCGGGTATGGTAATGTCATCGCGGTGGCGGCTCGGCCGCTGGAGCGGGCCCTGTGGAGGGAAGGATGGACGGTATGAGCGACAAGAAGATCGTGGGCGACGGCATCACCTTTGACGACGTCTCCTTGGTCCCGGGCTACAGTGAGGTGGTGCCTCAGGAAGTGGACACGAGCACCCAGCTCACGCGCCGGGTCAAGCTCAACATCCCCCTTGTTTCGGCGGCCATGGACACCGTGACCGAGAGCGCCCTGGCCATCGCCTTGGCCCAGGAGGGGGGTCTGGGAGTCATTCACAGGAACCTCTCCATCGAGGAGCAGGTGCTCGAGGTGGAGGTGGTCAAGCGCTCGGAGAACGGCATTATCGTCGACCCCGTCATCCTGCCCCCGGAGGCGGCGGTGGCCTCGGCCCGGCAGTTGATGCGGGAGCGGGGCATCAGCGGGATACCCATCGTCCAGGGAGAGCGGCTGGCCGGCATCCTCACCAGTCGGGACCTCCGCTTCCAGGAGGACGGTGACCGGCGGGTCTCGGAGGTGATGACCAAGGAGAACCTGGTCACCGCTCCCCGGGAGACCACCCTGGAGGAAGCCAAGGCCATCCTCCAGCGCCACAAGGTGGAGAAGCTCCTGCTGGTGGACGCCGACTTCCGTCTGCAGGGCCTGATTACCAAGAAGGACATCGACAAGCTGGTCCAGTTCCCCCAGGCCTGCCGGGACGAGCGCGGCAGGCTGCGGGTGGGGGCGGCCGTCGGTGTGCACGACTACGAGCGGGTGGAAGCCCTGCTGGCCAAGGACGTGGACGTCATCGCCGTGGACACGGCCCACGGTCACTCCCGCAACGTTCTGGAGACCGTCAGGGAGCTGAAGAAGAACTACGACACCGAGGTGGTGGCGGGGAACGTGGCCACGGCGGCCGGCGCCCGTGACCTGATGAAAGCCGGGGCCGACGCCATCAAGGTTGGCGTGGGGCCCGGGGCCATCTGCACCACCCGGGTCATCTCGGCGGCCGGGGTGCCCCAGGTGACGGCCATAATGGACTGTGCCCGGGTCGTGGGCGGGAGTGACGTGCCCATGATCGCCGACGGTGGCATCCGCTACAGCGGCGACATCGTCAAGGCCCTGGCCGCTGGCGCCCAGGCCGTGATGCTGGGGTCGCTCTTCGCGGGACTGGAGGAGAGCCCGGGAGAACTGGTGCTTCACCGCGGTCGGCGGTTCAAGCTGTACCGGGGGATGGGTTCTCTGGGGGCGATGGTCCAGGGGGGCGCCGGCCGCTACACCCAGGAGGGTGTGCCGGCGGCCAAGCTGGTTCCCGAGGGTGTGGAAGGTCGGGTGCCTTTCCGGGGCCGACTGGGAGAGCTTGTCTATCAACTGGTGGGAGGACTTCGGGCGGGGATGGGCTACGTCGGAGCCGGCACCATCGACGAACTCCGACAGAAGGGCCGGTTCGTGCGCATCTCCTTCGCCAGCCTGCGTGAGAGTCACCCCCACGACATCATCATCACCCAGGAAGCGCCCAACTACACGGGTCTGGAAGTGGAGCCCTGGCAGGGGACACCGTGAGCACGCCGTCATGGCAACGGGAACTCATCGCCGTCCTGGACTTCGGCTCCCAAT
>CAZIBA010000073.1:0-7875 GCA_964536795.1 uncultured Planctomycetota bacterium
CAGCGCCGCGAGCGGCAGCCAAGTCCATCTCTTCATTGTAGTCTCCCCCTTTGGCTCCCCTGAGTCGCCCGGAGGGGCTATCCCTTGTCGTCCTCGTCTTCGGCCTCGGGGCTGTACACCTCCACCCGGTTGCGACCGGCCCGCTTGGCCCGGTAGAGGGCGATGTCGGCAAGGTGGATGAGGGCGCCGGCGTCACCCTCGGTCATCTGCTCGGGGCAGCTGGCCACACCGGCGCTGGCGGTGACCACCACTGAGGCGTCGGCGAAGCGGGTGGAGCTGTTCTCCAGGCGATGGCGGATCCGTTCGGCCAGTCCCAGGGCGTGCTGCTCGTCCCCGGAGAGGACCACCAGGAACTCCTCACCGCCGTAGCGGGCGACGATGTCTTCCCGGCGACACTCACTGCGGATCAACTGGGCCACCCGACGGAGAACCTGGTCACCGGCCTGGTGACCGTAGTCGTCGTTGACGCTCTTGAAGTTGTCCATGTCCAGGAGCACACAGGCCAGGGGCAGTCGGTAGCGGCGGGCCCGGCTCAGCTCCTCGTCGAGACGCTGCTGGAGGAAGCGACGGTTGTAGAGCCCGGTGAGCTCGTCGGTGACCGAAAGCTCGCGCATCCGCTGCTCGGCTTCCTTGATGCGAGCCATCACCCGGATGCGAGCCAGCAGCTCGGCCACCCGGTAGGGCTTGGTGATGTAGTCGTAAGCGCCCAGCTCCAGGCCGCGCACGACGTTCTCCTCCTGGATGTCGTTGCCGGTGAGAAAGATGATGGGGATGTGGGCTGTCGCATCTTCCTCCTTGAGCCGGGTGCAGACGTCGTAACCGGAGATGCCCGGCATCCGACTGTCCAGGAGGATGACGTCGGGACGCTCCTCCAGGGCCAGACGGATGCCCTCCTCACCGTAGAGGGCCCCCAGGGGCCGCATGCCCTGGGCCTCCAGGATGTCGCTCAGGGTCTGCACGACGTTTGGGTCGTCGTCGATGATGAGGACCCGGGTTTCTTTGCCGGCAGACTCGGTGTGATCGCTGCGCGGTTCAGCCATGTTCACACCACTCCTTACGACAGGGGTCGTGCGTCTCGACCACCCTCTGTCCGGGACCCGGGGCTTGACGGTCAAGGTGGGCCCCCGGACCCCGACTTCTCAGTAGCAGCCATACTGCTGCAAGGCGGCGACCATTTCCAGGAAATTCTCCGTCTTCACCTCTGCGTGGATCACGTTGGAGCTGCCCAGGATGTAGTGTCCACCGGGGGCGCCCACCTCCAGGCAGCGGCGGGTCTCCGCGGCCACCTCCTCCGCCGTGCCCCTCACCAGGGCCCCGGCGCAGTCGACGTTCCCCCACAGGGTGAGGCGGGGGTAGCGGGCCTTGAGGTCGGTCAGCGTCATCCCGGCCTGGGCGTCGATCTCGCCGTAGCCGTCCACGCCGCTCTCGGCGAAGAGCTCCTGGGCGATGGGCCAGAGCCAGCCGTCACTCCGGAAGACGTAGGGGAGTCCGTGACGGTGGCAGCGGGCGGTCGTCTTCTGCAGGCGGGGAAGCAGGAAGCGGCCGAAGGCAGCCGGGGAGTAGACGGGACCCCTGTTGTCGGCCAGGTCGCCACCGCCCCAGACGACGTCCACCCCGGCCGCAGCCAGACGGTCGATGCTGGCCAGGGCACGTTCGAGCTGCACGTCGAGGTAGGTCTCGACGAGGTCCGGACGGAGGAGCATGGCCTCCAGCCAGGGCTCTTCCATAGGAACGGCGATACCGGGGCCGGCGGCTACGGCGCACCGGACACCGTGCGGATTGCCGGGGCCGAGATGATCCAGGACGTAGCGGAGCCCGACGGTGAGGGGTTGGCCCGGCTCCTCCTCGTCGCTCTGTCCTGCTGGCCGATCGGCGAGACGGTGGACGCAGCGCTCCACCGCCTCCAGCCCCTCCCGGCGGAAGATGGAGTCGATCTGCTGGAAGGTGTCGGTGACCGGGTCGAAGCGGTGGACGGTCCAGGTCCCGAGGGTCGGGTTCTCGAAGCGGAAGGTGCGCTCGTCGAGCCTCCGGCTGGGCCGCCCGGGTCCCGTCCAGGGCAGGCTGACCATGTCGAACTCCAGGGCCCGGGCCAAAGCGACGTAGTCCCGGAGGTAGCGCTGCTGGAACTCAGCCCAAGCGTCGGGGCCCCGGTAGCCGGCAAGGGAGGCCTGGAAGCGAAAGGTCCCGCCGCCGGTCAGGGCCGGTCGTCCCAGGACGTCGCCCGCCACCCGCGACGCGACCCCTTGCTCGAAGAAGGGGACGCGGTCGGGACAGCCGTGACCGAAGACGGTGAGGATGCGCTGGCGCCCGGTCACGGTGACTCCGTTCGTCTGGGCTACTCCAGGCGGTTGCTGATCTTCAGCAGGGCGCCGGCGGCCACGGGACGGACCAGTTCGGTCTCGTCGACGAGCAGATCGACGAGGGTAAGGAGTTGTTCGCGTCCCCCCACCTCACCCAGACCCCAGGTCGCCCAGACCTTCACGTACTGTTCCTGGGACCGGCAGTCCCCGACGAGCTGGCTGACGGCCTCAGCGTCGCCCAGGCGCGCGGCGGAGACGGCTGCGTAGGCGCGGACGGACGGAGCCTGTTGGCTGTTGCGGTAGACGGGCTGCAGGAGGGGCAATGCCTTTCCCTCCTCCAGGTGGCCGAGGGCACGGGCAGCGGCGGTACGGACGGAGGGGTCCTCGTCGTTGAGGGCGGCCCTGGCGGCGGTGAGGGCGCTGTCGCCGCCGACCTTGCCCAGGGCGATGACAGCGGCCTCTCTGGCCTGGGCGTTTTCGTTGGTGGCCAGGCGCACCAGGTGCTCGGCTGCTCGGGGGTCGCCCAGCTCGCCGAGAGCGCGGGCAGCAACCGTACGCACGCCGACTTCCGGGTCCTCCAGGAGTGTGGTGAGTGGCTCTGAGGCATCGGCGTAGCGGAGACCTCCCAGGGCGTCGGCCGCGCCGGCGCGGATGGGGGGCACCTCGTGGGTCAGCAGGTCCATCAGGATGGGACCCAGAGCAGGGGAGCCGAGCACGCGCGCGGCCGTGGTGAAGTGACCGGCGAAGTTGGGGTCGGAACCCATCACTTTCTCCCGCATCGCCTCCTCCAACTCCTGTCTCCCCAGGACGAAGAGGACGGCCGTGGCGTCCAGGACGACCGGGGCGTAGGGGTCCTTCAGCAGGGGTTCGAGCTTCTCCTGGGGCGCCAGCTCAGGTCCCAACTGACCCAGGGCCAGGACCGCCTCCAGGCGCACCCAGAAGAAGGGATCGTCCAGAGCCTGGCAGAGGGGAGGCACCGCCTCGGGACCGCCCACGGTCACCAGAGCGCGGACGGACCAGATGCGCACCAGACGGTCGTTGTCGTTGAGTGACTCCTTAAGCAGAGGCAGCAGTCCCTCCGTGCGCACGGGCTGGAGGGGCTCGTTGATGACGAACTCCTCGGTGAGTTTCCCCTGGCGCACCGCGTCCAGCAGCAGGGGCACCGTCTCGGCATCGACGGCGTGCTTGAGTCCGCGACCGGCCTGGACCTGCACGTCCTGTGAGCTGCTGTCGAGACCCCGGCGAAGGACCTCCACGCAGAGCTTGCGCAGCGACGGCAGGTGCAGTTGGTCGGTGGCCTGGAACAGGGCCCGGTAGCGGGCCGTTGCCCCGGGGAGGTCGCCTTGACTGAGAGCGAGCTGGACACCAGCCGCGGTGGCCTCCTCCGTGGAGGGGCTGGCCGGGCGCTGGGCGGGGGCCACTGAGGCCATCCAGACCAACAACACTACGGCGCTGAGTACGGTGCAACAGTAGGTGCGCATGAGTTCTCCCGGTTCACTTGAGGGGAAGGACGACCCGCCGACGAAGTCGGCTGGACCGGTAGATGGCCAGGATGATCTCCACGGCCCGACGACCCTCCCGTCCGTCACAAAACACCTCACCGCCAGTCCTCAGGGCCCTTAGCAGACCCTCGAACTGACGTTGATGACCCACGTAACTGATGGCCGCCGGGTCACTGACCCCGCCGGCCCCGGCCTCCTTCTTGCCAAACCTCCGACGAATGACCTTATCCTCCCGGCGCTCCCGGGCGAAATTCCAGACGTTGATGTCCCCACCCTCCAGGAAGACGGAGCCCTTGGTGCCACAGATCTCGATCCGCCGGGGGTATCCCTTGTAGGCAGCGGTGGTCCCTTCGACGGTGCCGAAGGCGCCGTTGGCGAACTCCAGGACGGCCACGGCGGCGTCTTCCACCTCGATGCCTTCGTGGCCCAGCTCACCGACCAAACCGGTCACGCTCTTCACCGGCCCCACGAACCACTGCAGGAGGTCGATGGTGTGGATGGACTGGTTCATCAGGGCCCCGCCGCCGTCCAGCTTCCTGGTGCCCTGCCAGCGACCGGGACCGTAGTAGGCCTGGTCCCGGTACCACTTGACGTAGGCGTCGGCCAGGACGATCCGTCCGAAGCGTCCCTGTTCCAAGGCCTTCTTGATGGCCTGGGCGGCGTGGCCGAAGCGACTGGGAAAGATGGTCACCAGCTTTACCCCGGCCTTGTCCGTGGCTTCGATGATGCGGTCACAGCGCCCCAGCGTGATCTCCAGAGGCTTCTCGACGACCACGTGCTTCCCGGCCCTGGCCGCGGCCACCGCGTAGCACATGTGCGCACCCGAAGGGGTGCAGACGTTGACCACGTCCACGTCGTCCCGCTTGAGGACGTCGCGCCAGTTGGTGGTCCAGTCAGCCTTGTAGGGCCTGGCCACCCGTTGAGCGTTCTTCCTGCTCCGAGAGGCGGTCACCACCAGCTTTGCGTTGGGGACCTTGGCAATGGCCATAGCGTGGAAATCGGCAATCAGCCCGCAGCCGACGATGGCGAATCCGTAGCTCTTCTTCGCTTTCCTGGCCATAGGGGACCTCTCCCGTTGAAGGCCGCCGGTCCGACCTGAAAAGACCGGCGCCCGGCACGAAGCGTTCACCCGCCTTCCGTCAGCCCCAGCAGCTTGGCCGCGGTCCCTCCCATCACTGCCTCCTGGTACTTACTGGGGAGCTTGAGGGCGCGGAAGAGCTTCCTGTAGTCGTTCAGCGTGTCGGGCATCTCGGCCGGGGTGACGTCGGTGCCGAAGAGGATCTTCTCCCACGGCCCCCGCCCGAGTTCGTCCTTGTAGCGGACCTTCTGCTTCTCCCACCAGAGGAGCTCCCGGAAGAAGGAGGGGGGCTTCTTCTTCAGGGTGGAGCCGGAGAGGTCGAAGTACATGTTGGCGTGCCATCGGCACATCATCCCGGCCTCGCCGTAGTCCGGGTTTCCCAGGTGGGCCACGAACATGGTCATCTGCTGGAACTTGCGGGCGACGCGGTCCAGGTGGATGACCTTCATCCGGCTTGAGTCGATGTCGAAGTGAATCTGCTGTCGGTTCCGGCCCACGATGCCGGTGTGGAAGAGGGCGATCATCCCCAGGTCCTCGCAGCGCTCCCACACCGGGAAGTAGGACTCGTCGTTGTAGTCCTTGCTGGGGTTGATGAGCTTCAGACCGCGAAAACCGTCACGGTGGGCCCGTTCCACCATCCGCGGCTCATCCACCCCCAGGCGGAAGTAGTAGAAGGGGATGACGACGTCCGGGTGCTTGAGGTGGGCTTCCATGACGTCGTCGTTGGTGACCCTGTAGAAACCGGGCCCGGCGGTGAAGAGACATATCTTGTCGATCTTGAGCTTGGCCACCATCGCCATCAGTTCTTCGAGGTAACCTTCCTTCGAGCCCAGATGCACGTGCGTGTCGATGATCATTCCTCTGCGCCTTTCCTGAGCCTACGCGTCCGCGGCCCCCAGCTTCAGTCGCACAAACCGACGTTTCCCGTGCTGAAGCAGCATCCCATCGGCCACCCGGACCTGCAAACCATCGTCGGTCACCACCTCACCGTCCACCCTCACCCCGCGCTGGGCGATGGACCGACGGGCCTCACTGTTGCTTGTGGCCAGCCCGGTAGTGACCAGCAACTTGACAATCCAGACCTTCGCGCCGTCCAGTGCCGACGCGTCCACCGTCACCTCGGGTATCTCGTCGGGGAGGCCGCCCTGGGCGAAGACCCGGCGGAACTCCTCCGCGGCGGCATCGGCAGCTGTTGTCGTAGTCGGGGCAGGTGTAGTTGTGGCGACGGTCTCATCGGAGACTGTCGTGGGAGCCGGCGCATCGTGGTACGTGGTGACGACTTCCCGGGCCAGGCGCTCCTTGGCGTCGCGGGGATGCACGTCGTCGGAACAGAGCCGGTCCACCTCGTCGTCGGACAGCTCGGTGCAGAGCTCGAAGTAGTGGCGCATGACGCGGTCAGGCAGACTCATCACCTTGCCGAACATCTCGGTGGGGGATTCGGTGATGCCGATGTAGTTGCCGTAGGACTTGCTCATCTTGACGTCGCCGTCCGTTCCCACCAGGAGCGGGAAGGTCATGGCCACCTGGGGCTCCTGGCCGCAGCTGCGCTGGATGTCGCGACCGATGAGCAAGTTGAAGGTCTGGTCCGAGCCCCCCAACTCGACGTCGGCCCGGACCACACATGAGTCGTAGCCCTGCATCAGGCAGTAGAGGAACTCGTGGATGCTGATGGGGTCCCCGGCCCGGTAGCGCCGGGCGAAGTCGTCCCTTTCCAGCATGCGGGCCACGGTCACCTGGCTGGCCAGCTCCAGCACCTCCCGGAAGGTGAGCTTCTTGAACCAGTCGCCGTTCCTGACGATCTCCAGGCGGTCCAGGTCGAGTATCCTGCCTGCCTGGTCGAAGTAGGTCTGGGCGTTGGCCTCGATCTCCTCGTAGCTGAGCTGGGGACGTGCCCTCTTCTGGTCTGACGGATCACCCACCAGGCCCGTGTAATCCCCCACGATGAGCACAGCCTGGTGACCCAAGTCCTGGAACTGCCGGAGCTTGCGTAGCACCACGGCGTGGCCCAGGTGAAGGTCTGGCGCGGTCGGGTCCATCCCCAACTTCACCCGGAGCCCGCGGCCACTGGCCACCGACCTGCGGAGCTTTGCCAGAAGCTCCTCCTCGGTGACCAGGCCGACGGCCTTCTGCCCGAGCAGTTCGAGTTGTTCTTCCGGTTTCATCGACGCCTGAGTTTTGAGTACGTGCACCGAGCGAATGCGCCGGACGCTTCGCTCATTATACGGCCTGACGGCCATCCGGCAAGTCCTTTGCCCGGCCACCCTTGGGCCCTGGCCTCGCCGGCTTCAGCGGAAAGTGAGATAGGCCGTGACCAGGGCTGCGGCGTTGTGGGCTGCGTGGCAGCCCACCGCCACCCACAGGCTCCCCGTCTTCCAGTAGAGCCCACCAAGGAGGAGTCCCAGCGCAAAGGTCGGTCCGGCGTGCTCCCACCCGTGAAGCAGGCCGAAGAAGGCCGCCACCAGGACCACCGCCACCACCGGGCCCGTCCGCCGGGCAATCGTGGGGAGCAAGAAGCCGCGGAAGATGAGCTCCTCCAGGAGAGGGGCCAGCAGAACAGCTATGGCCAGAGAGAGAACCGCGCCGGCCCAGGGCTGCTTGGCCAGGACGACCTCGACCACTTCCTGAACCTGGAGCTCCACACCCAGGTGCGCCTGCAAAAGACTCCAGAGGACCACTGCTCCGATGACCAGCGGGTAGGCTGCCAGGTAGAGCAGCACACCCCGGGCTGCGTCGCGGCCGGGCCTGTCCGAAGACAACCCCAGGGCTTCTCCCACCTTCCGCGTACGGAGCCTGACCGTGGCCAGGAGGGCGAGCACCGCGACCATCACCGGCGAGACGTGGAAGAGGAGCTGCTCCAGGCCCGGCACCCCCTCCCGCACGGACCGGGTGCTTATCCCCAGGGAGCAGGCGGCGGCCAGGAAGAGTCCCAGACCCACCCGGGCCAGGCCGAGGAAGAGAGTGACGTCCGGAGCTGACCAGGGAGGGGTTGGTCGGC
>CAZIBA010000074.1:0-7442 GCA_964536795.1 uncultured Planctomycetota bacterium
ACGAGCGCCGGGACCAGCTCTTCACCGACCCCGACGATGACCCCTCGCCCTGGACCGGAGCCCTCGTCTTCTCCATCATCATGGAGTTCCGCTCTCTGGAGATCATCGTGGTGAGCGACCTGGAGGGACTGGACGAGACCTTTCTCCTGACCGCCCGCTCGCTTGGCCAGGCCATGGAGATGGCCGAGGCCCGGGTGGGCGAGCCCTCCTCCGTAGGCGTCATCCACGACGCCCGCCGACTCATCGTTCCTTAGGCGTCCTCCCGATGTGCCCAAGCGGGCCCTGTCCCCCCCGGCTTTCACGTCCTCGGGCCGGAAGGCACGGCCGGACCCTTCGACAGGCTCAGGGGAGCCAAGACCGGCCGTGGCACACCTTCGAAATGGCGCGGTCGCCCTGGAAAACAGAAGTGTGCCCGGGCGGGTCTCGTCCCGCCCGGCTTTGCCGTCCTGACCGCAGGTGAGGGGTAGCTTGCCAGGGGTGGTGGTGTAAGTGCCTACCGTACGAAGACCTGGCCGCCGTCGGGCACTAAAGTCTGACCGGTGATGACCCGGGCGCGGTGGGAGCAGAGGAAGACCACGGCGTCGGCGACGTCCTGCGGTTTGATCTCGGTCTTGAGCGCGGTGAGGCCGACGTAGTAGGGGATGACCTCTTCGGGCGAGATACCGCGCTTGCGGGCGCAGGCTTCGATGTACTTCCGGTTCCAGATTCTGGAGCCCTCGAAGACGTTCCCGGGTGCCAGGGCGTTGACCCGGATACCGTGTTCAGCCAACTCCTTGGCCCAGCCCCGGGCCAGGTGGATTTCCGCGGCCTTGGTGGCGTTGTAGGCGCTGTTGCCCACCGAGGCGTCCAGGCCCGACTTGCTGCTCAGGTTGATGATGTTGCCGCCCGTCCCCTGGCGCACCATCCAGCGGGCGGCCTCCCGGGCACAGAGAAGGTAGCCCGTCAGGTTGAGCTTGAGG
Source organism: uncultured Planctomycetota bacterium (assembly GCA_964536795.1). GTDB lineage: Bacteria > Planctomycetota > DG-23 > CBDVDV01 > CBDVDV01 > CAZIBA01. The sequence goes on from CAZIBA010000074.1 coordinate 960, forward strand.
GCCCGCTCCCAGTGCTCCAGGGGGAAGTCCACCAGCGGGTAGCTGGGGGCGATGCCCGCAGCGTTCACCAGAATGTCCACCCCCCCGCAGGTGAGCACCGTCTCCTCAAAGAGCCCGGCGACGGCGCCCTCCTCAGTCACGTCGGCGCGGACGACCACGGGCTCGGCGGCGAGGCCCTCGCCGCGCATCTCCCGGGCGACCTCCTTGGCGGATGACTCGTCGACGTCGGCCAGGACCACCTTGGCCCCGGCCCGGCCCAGACCGCGGGCGATGCCCCGTCCCAGGCCGCTCCCCGCTCCCGTCACCACGGCCACCTGGGCGGCCAGGGCGAGGTCGCCGGTGGGGCCACCGGCGATGCGCCGACGATAGGACTCGGCCTCCCAGCCTTCGATGAACTTCCGGTTCCCGGGCTTCATCGGCCTGGGGCCGCCCAGTGCCAGGGTGGCGAGCTTGGCCTCGAAGGCAGCCTGGACCATGGCCCGGGCGGAACGGAGCGCCCGTTCGCCCTCGGCAATGACGAAGCACCCAGTGGGCAGCGTCACCAGCACCTTGGCAGAGGCCCGCCGACGCTCCCGGTAGCGCACCAGCAGTGCGACCAGAGTCTTGCGGACCTTCTCGTCGCGGCCGGCGAGGGCCTTGCGGTCGATGACGGCCGGGAAGCTGTGGCAGTAGACGATCTCGTCGGGGGTGAGGGGGCCGGCTCCGAGGGCCCGGCGGCCCTTCTCCGTGCGGGCGAGGGCCGCGACGTGGGCGCTCGGTTCGAAGGCCACGAACGACCGACGGCCCGAAGCCTTGTGGGCAGCGCCGCGCACCACTGGGAAGAGCCTGAGCAGCTCCCGGCGAGGCAAAGGGCTCCAGCCCCCTGTCGTCTTCGGCCGGGCTGGGGATGGTTTCAGTATCTTCCTGGCGATGGCCAGGCAGCGGGAGGTGAGCCTCTTGGCCCCGGCGGCCGAGTCTCCCCAGACGAAGAGCCCGTGGTTCTCCAAAAAGAGCACTCGGGGGTGCTGCCCCCTGGCCTGGGCGTTCCGGAGGCCGTCGCGGAGTTCCCGAGCGCGCTCCAGCCCCGGGTCGCGGTAGCGCAGGTAGAGCACGTCGGCCCTCAGCAGGCTGGTGAACTTCTCGACGGCCGACTTGGTCTCTTTGGCCGCGACCAGGGCGGCGACGAGCGGGGGGTGGGTATGGATGACCACCCGACCCAGGAGGGCGTGAAGGAGGGCCTCCACGGACGGCCTCACCCCGGGGCCAGGCGTCCAGGTGCAGGCAGCGGCCAGGGCCGTCCGCAGGCGGGTGTCGATGTCCCCCTCGGCCGTGCTGAGCAGGTCCTCCCGGTCGAGGAGCCTGAGGAGCTCGGCCACGTCCATGGCCACGTAGCCCCGCGGGCCTTGGGGGGCGGAAGGCGCGCGGAGGTCTCCGAGGGCGTAGCCACTGGCCTTGAGGTACATAAGTTCGCCGTCGGCCGACTTGGTCGAGGTGTTGCCTCCCCCGGCCTGGATGAGGTCCGGCCGACGGCCAGCCCAGTGGGAGACGTCCACCAGCTCATCGACGGCACGGGCCTGTTCCCGGGCCCTTCCTTTGCGGTCTGCCACGCTGCTTCTCCTGCTTCGGGCAAGGGGCTTAAGCCCCTTGTCTGTGCCTGTGCCCGGGCGGCTCCTACCTGTCCTGAGCCCGGTGAAACGGCGCCGCCCGGCTCCCCCGGTTCCCTCCCGGCCGGTCAAGTCCGGCCGGGGCACACCCCTGCTTCTCCTGCTTCGGGCAAGGGGCTTAAGCCCCTTGTCTGGGCGTGTGCCCGGGGGGGTCTTGCCCCGCCCGGCCCCCCGACCGGACGTAGTCGCCCTGCTCGTTCTCCAGATAGCCCAACTCGACGAAGGCCTGGCGCCAGTACTGGGCCGAGGCGATGATGTCCGGACGGACGCGCTCCAGCGGGGTGGCTCGGGGGAAGAGTATCTCCAGGGCGATGACGGCCCTTCCGACCCCCGACTGCTCGACGGCCTGGATGACCCGGCGGGCATCGATGATGCCGATGCGGTTGTAGCTTGTGGTGAAGGGCCAGTGTCGGCTGGCCTGGGCGTCGGTCTGCTGGGCGTGGATTAGAAGCCGGTCGTTTGCGCCGAAGGGGGTGGCCAGCCAGCGGTAGACGTCCCGGTCCTCGGGTCCGTGTCGGGGGTCGTCGGTGATGAAGGCCATGTGCCCGGTGTCGGCGTGGATGTGGAAGGGGACGGACGCGTCCTCGTTGAGTCGGTCGAGAAGGTCACGGGCCCCGGCGATGGTGTAGGGCTGGAGCTGGGGTCGGTGCATCACCTCCAGGAAGATGCCCTCCAGGCCGGCCTCGCGGGCGTAGCCCGAGACCTCGACCAGCTCGTCCACCAGCCGGTCCACGGCTCCGGCCAGGTCCCGGGCGACCTCGGGCAGGCTGATGCAGTCGTAGTGGCCGGAGATGAAGCGGCCCCCTAACTTCCTGGTGAGGTCGACGAGGGCCCGCACCCACTCCCGTGCCGCAGCCCGCATATCCGGGTAGGGGTGGCTGAGCATGTTGAGCATGTAGCTGATGCGGCCGGTGGCCCCGGAGAAGACCTCCAGGTCGAACTGCTCCAGGGTGCGACGGGTGGCCTGCAAGAACTCGCTTTCCCGCTCGACGACGGCGCGGAAGATGACGGGTTCCAGGTGGTCGGCGAAGTACTCGAAGCGACGGAGCCCAGCTGCGGCCAGCACCTCACCCCAGAGCTCCGGTTGGGGGTGGTCCTCGGTGGTGAAGCCGTTGTTCCCGATGAGTGCAAAGACGGTCATAGTCTCAGGTCACAGAAGGATGGCACGGCCCGTACGGGCCCTGGCACACTGCACGGCCGGCAAGACCGGCCGTGGCACACTGAAAGACCGGTCGCGGCGCATCTGCCCGGCAGCTACTGCAGCGACAGGCAAGGGGCTTAAGCCCCTTGTCCCTCCGGCGCCAAAGTGGCCGGGCCCACGGCCGGAGGAGCTTGTCCGCCATGGCCCCAAGGGCGAAGGTCCTACGACTCGTATGAGCGGAGCCGGCCGAGGCACACCCAGCAGACACAGGGCAGGTGGTCCCCCGTCGTGCGGTTGCATCATTCCAGGCAGATTTCCAGGGCAAGCACGGCGTAGGCCGTGGCCAGCACGGGGTTGGACTCCCACCAGCGTGGGTGGACGTTTTGCCAGGAGCCGTCCTCCTTCTGCAGGCTGAGGAGCTTCTCGGCCAGCTCGGCCCGCCAGTGGTGCTCGACGCCCGAGGCGTCCACGAGCACCTCTTCGCCGTAGGCGCTCAGGGCCCTGGCGAAGGTGTGGTAGTAGTAGTAGAGACCCTGGTTGCCCATCTCGGGGTTTTCTTCCAGGGTGTAGTGGCTGCGCACCCACTGGAGGGCGGCCTGCACGCGGGGGTCGTCCCGGTCGAGGTGGGCGTAGATGAAGCTCTTGAGACCGGCGTAGGTCATCGAGCCGTAGGACTTGTAGCCCAGCTCACCGCTGGAGAGGGTCACCTGTCCGGCTTTGCTCTCGGTGGGGCGGTAGAAGAGGCCGCCGTCGTCACCGGCGGCCCCGGCGTCGTTGGTGGAGGTGTTGTTCTGGCATCGGCTGACGAAGGTGACGACCCGCTCCCAGACGGGGGAGTCCTGGGGCAGGCCGGCCTCCCGCAGGGCCTCCACGGCCATGGACAGGTTGGACAGGTCGGGCCTGGAGGAGACCCCGTAGCCGAAGCCCCCGTACCAGAGGTCGTCGGAGCCCAGCCCCTCGCCCTCGTCGGCCTGCATCTCGACCAGGAACGCCGTCGCCCGCCCGATGAGGTGGCCGTGGGCCGGGTTCTCCGAGGCCTTTAGGGCCAGCACGGCGATGGCCGTGTTGTAGAGCGCCAGGTCCTCGTCGTAGATGGAGCCGTCACCGTGGGCCTTGCCGGCCAGGTAGGCCGTGGCCCGGGCCAGGTGAGCGACGTCGGCCTCGCGGGGACGGCCGGGCGAGTCGAAGAAGCACTTGAGCACCAGGGCGGTGATGGCCGGGTACTGCTCGTAGGAGCCGTCCTGCCGCTGCCGGGTCTTTAGGAAGGCCAGGGCCCGGTCGATGGCTTGGCTGACCCGAGTGCGAAGCTGGGGAGAGAGGGTCGGCGGGCGCTGCTGGTCAGCGGCCTGGGGGGTCGCCTCTTCCGCGGCCACGGAGCCGACGGCTGCCGCCAGCAGGACGGTGAGAGCGATAGCTGCGACACGCCTCTGTACGGTCACGTCTGTCCTCCTTGGGCCGGGGTGCCCCCGGTGATGCTCACGGCCCTGCTTCCAGCGCCTCCCCGGCCAGAAGCCACATGTAAAGGAACCTGGCCGTACCAGGTCCGGGGAGCCCGGCCACCTTTACGGTGATGGTGCGGGGAAGGCCCAGGTCCTCAGAGCGGCTCAGCAGGATGTCGCTGAGGGCGAAGCTCCGACGGTAGCGGACGACCTTGGCCTGGGGGACAGCGGCCAGTTTCCTGGCCTCGTCGAAGGCGTCGTCCAGGTATCCGATCTTGTCGATGAGGCCGGCGTCGAGGGCCTGCTGGGCGGTGAGGATGCGGCCGTCGGCGACGGCCTCCACCTGCTCGGCCGAGAGGCCCCGTCCCTCGGCCACCAGGGTCTTGAAGCGGGTGAAGAGATGGTCCACCACCCCCTGGAGGATGGCCCGTTCCTCGGGCGTCATCTCCCGGAAGGGCGAGCCCAAATCCTTGTGCTCGGCGCTCTTCACCAGCAGGCTCTCCAGGCCCACCTTCTCCATCAGTCCCTGGGCGTTGACCAGGCTCATGAGCACACCGATGCTCCCGGTGACGGTGGTGGGCTGGGCGTAGATGCGGTCAGCGGCCACGCTCACGTAGTAGCCCCCGGAAGCGGCCACGCTGCCCATCGAGACCACCACGGGCTTCCCCGTCTCGCTCCTCAGTCGCTTGACCTCGCGCCAGAGGACGTCGCTGGCCGTCACCCCGCCCCCCGGTGAGTCGACCTCCAGCACCACGGCCTTGACGTTTTCATCTTCAGCGGCCCGCTGCAGGTGCTCCAGGGTGGAGCGGAAGGTCCCCGGGGTCAGGAAGCCTCCGCCGGCGTCCACGAGCACGCCCTTCAGGCTGACCAGAGCGACCTTCTGCTCGGCCAGCGGGTCGCCACTCACCACCTCCTCGCTCACCTTGGCCCCCCCGCCCAGGTGCGTCCCCAGGACCGCGAGCACGGCCAGGTTGGTCAGCAGGGAGAGCCCGAACACCACCACCAACACGAACACCAGCAACCAGGGCCAGATGCGCCGACGCCGGCGGGGTGTGGGCGCCCGTTCGGGAGCCGAGGGGAACTCACTCATCGGAACGTCTCCTTGCTTGGTCGCGCTTCCTCTCTCCGGAGGTCGGTCAGGACCCGCACGGGTCGTCGGGGCCGGGTGAAGCAGGGGGATGTCCGGTGCCGGGAGGGTCAGCCGACCCACCCTCCGCCCGCTCCCCGGTGCCGACCCGCAAAGGTACTATACCACCGGACACCAGGCGAAGGAAGCAACAAGGAAGGCCGAAGTGACAGCATCGACCCCCCTGCGGTCACCGGCAGCGGTCAAGGCGCCTCCCCCTTGGTGGTGCCCAAAGGGTCAGTTTGCATCAGAGATGCCGGACCTCCAAGTCCAGCAGCTTCCCCACCTCCCGCAGCGCCCCCAACCAGTGGCCGAAGGTCATGGAGACGTGTTGGGAGCCCACGATCACCTCAGGAACCCGAGTCACGTCCCCGTCAACTTCCAGGTGGACGATGACCCGGCAATGGATGCCATCCTCGCTACCCTTGACGGTCCCCTCGATGACGCTGATGCTCCCCAGGGACGGGTCCAGGTTCAGGAGGGTCATCGGCTCACCCGCTCTGATAGGAGCGTAGCCCGTAACCCCGAAGTTCCTGCCGTGATAGTCACGGACGGTAAAACCGGTCGAGCTCATGGAGAGGGGGATGATATCGTGTTCAATGGACACCTCTCCCTCCTTGGCTTCGAACATCCCCGGCCGACTGCCGAAGTTGCCCATGAGCATCGCCTGACCGCTCACTGCGTGGATCATCAGCGAGGAGAGCATGGCCGTGATGTCACCCTCACAGGCACACATCACCCCCTCGTCGATGAGCCGAGCGAAGGCCAGACAGGGGACCACGGGTCGCTCCTCGGTGAAGCGACCACAGTTTACAGTGAGGCCATTGGCGTCCTCTCTCTCACACAGGTCGCGCAAGGCCAGGTAAGCTCGAGTCGCGTCCATCAGGTGCTCGTCAGTGGGTCCGAGGACTTCGGCGAAGTCCGCCCTCCAACGTTCCAACCCCTTTGTGACCTCCTTCTCCGAGCAGCGGTCAAAGCAGCGGTAAAACTCGTTCGTCTCGATGTGGCGGACCCGGGTGCCCAGGCGCTCCTCCACCTGGAAGAAGTCCCACGGTCCAGCGGGTGCGGAAAAGGAGGGGATCTCGCCGATGTAGAGAAACCTGCTCTGGCTCAGGAACTTCTTTACCCGCAGGG
>CAZIBA010000074.1:7452-7872 GCA_964536795.1 uncultured Planctomycetota bacterium
GTGCCCTGGATGACCGGAAGCCCGCAGCGGTGGAGGGTGAACAGCTCCAGAGGGTTGTTCCCGATGGTGCCCACCAACAGGGCATCGACGTCATGGCTAAGTTCCGGCTTGAGTCTCCTTATGTCCTGGTGTTCTTGGATGACCAGCGGTCTCTGCACTTCCACGAAGTCCACACCCACGCCCTGCTTGAACCGCTCGACCATCCGGGCGGCCGATTTCTGCAGTTCCTCAGCCCCGGGAGGCGGAATGGGGGGTGTTCCTTCGACGTCCGCGGAGCAGACACTGCCATAGACGTCCCGGTAGTGATGGATGCCCACGTACACGGGCTTGATCCGTACGGTTCCTCGTTTCGGCTCCTGCATACTGAAGTTCTCCTCGGCATCGGCCGTTCAGGTGAACGCAGGGCCCTCCGGCCTTCGG
>CAZIBA010000075.1:0-7863 GCA_964536795.1 uncultured Planctomycetota bacterium
CGCGCCCCGGGGCCAGGCGGTAGAACTTCTTGGGCGGCTCCTCCAAAAAGTCGTCCCGTTCGATGTAGAGGACCTTGCTGAAAGGAACCGGCCTGGTGCCGGCCGAGGGGTCCTCGGGGTTGTTGATGGCTTCCAGCTCCTCGCTTTCACCGTCGGGGTAGTTGTCGATGACCACCTTGAGCGGCCGGAGCACTCCCATCACGCGCAGCGCGCGCTTGTTCAGGTCCTCCCGCAGGCAGTGCTCCAGCAACTGAACGTCGACCACGCTGTCGTACTTGTTGATGCCGATTCGCCTGCAGAAGTCGTTGATGGCTTCCGGGGTGTAGCCCCGCCGGCGAAGCCCCCGCAACGTGGGTAGTCGCGGATCGTCCCAGCCGGAGACGTGCTTGCCCTGGACCAGCTCCAGCAGCCGGCGCTTGCTCATGACCGTGTAGGTCATGTTGAGCCGGGCGAACTCGATCTGCCTGGGGTGGTAGACGCCGAGCTGATCGAGAAACCAGTCGTAGAGCGGCCGGTGGTTCTCGTAGTCCATATCGCACAGGGAGTGGGTGATCCCCTCGATGCTGTCCCCCTGGCCGTGGCCCCAGTCGTACATGGGGTAGATGCACCAGGCGTTTCCCGTCCGGTGGTGCTCGGCGTGTATGATCCGGTACATGACCGGGTCGCGCATGTTGATGTTGGCGCTGGCCATGTCGATCTTTGCCCGCAGCGTCCGGCTCCCGTCGGGGAACTCGCCGGTCCGCATCCGGGCGAAGAGGTCCAGGTTCTCCTCCACCGAGCGGTTGCGGTAGGGGGAGTCCCTTCCGGGTGCGGTGAGTGTGCCCCGGTACTCGCTGACCTCCTGGGGGGAGAGGTCGCAGACGTAGGCCTTGCCTTTGCGGATGAGATCTTGAGCCCACTCGTAGAGCTGCTCGAAGTAGTCCGAGGCGAAGTACAGGCGGTCTTCCCAATCGATGCCCAGCCAGCGGAGGTCTTCGATGATGGCGTCGACGAACTCCTGCTCCTCCCTGGTCGGGTTGGTGTCGTCGAAGCGGAGGTTCACCTTGCCGGCGAAGTCGCCAGCCACGCCGGCATTGATGTTGGCGGCCTTGGCGTGGCCGATGTGCATGTAGCCGTTGGGCTCCGGGGGAATGCGCGTGTGGACGTGGTCGAAGCGTCCGCTCTTGAGGTCCTCGGCCACAGCTTCGCGGATGAAATCGCGCCTCGCACCGGCGGCATCGGCGCCGTCGCTTCTACCGGGTGTGCCTTCGGACGGACTCACGACCTACCTCGCTTCTCAGCATCTCGTTGACCGGCTGGCCTGCTGCGCGCCGGGAAGGGCCCGGTGCGGGGACACCTTCTGTTGAGACCCCCGTTCACTCCCAAGGCGCCCTCCGTCTGATTGTATCAGCAAGGAGCCGATTCACAAGCCCTGAAGCCGCGCCTTCGGCCGCCCCCGGCCGCCGGCCAGACCTGCCGGTCGTGTCGAAGAGGGTTGACAGCGGTGGGTTTCCTCGGTATGGTCGTGGTCTCTGAAGTTGGAGTGCGCGCCCACGTGTTGGAGTTCCGTCGATGTCCCGGGACGTACGAGTCCGGTTTGCGCCCAGTCCCACGGGGTCGCTTCACGTGGGCAACGTGCGCACCGCGCTCTACAACTGGCTCTTCGCCCGTCACCAGGGCGGAGAGTTCCTGCTCCGCATCGAGGACACGGACCGCGAGCGCTCCACCGACGAGTCGCTCCGGAGGATCCTGGACGACCTCACCTGGCTGGGTCTGGACTGGGACGAGGAGCCCATCCACCAGAGCCAGCGTCTGGACCTCTACCGCCAGTACGCTCACCGACTTCAGGAGCAGGGCCTGGCCTACGAAGACGTCGGTGAGGGGAAGGGGACGGCCCTCCGCTTCCGGGTGCCCGAGGGGAGCACCCGGGTGGAGGACCTGGTCTACGGCCCCGTCGACTTCGAGAACTCCACCATCGAGGACTTCGTCATCGTCAAGTCGGACGGCTTCCCCACCTACAACTTCGCCTGCGTCGTCGACGATGTGGAGACGCGCATCTCCCACGTCATCCGGGGCGAGGGGCACCTCTCCAACACCCCCAAGCAGGTGCTCGTCTACCGGGCCCTGGGGTTGGACGTGCCCGCTTTCGCCCACCTGCCCATGATCCTGGGTCCTGACGGTTCGCCCCTGAGCAAGCGGCACGGGGCCACCTCCGTGGTCGAGTACCGGGTCCGGGGCATCCTCCCAGGCGCCCTGCTCAACTTCCTGGCACTCCTGGGCTGGTCGCCCGGCGAGAACCGGGAGTTCCTCACCCTCGCCGAGATGGTGGAGGCCTTCACCCTGGAGCGCGTCTCCAAAACCAGCTCCCGCTTCGACGAGGAGAAGCTGGCCTGGCTCAGCGCCCAGCACATCAAGCAGGCGCCGGTGGGGGAGATCGTGGGGCTGGCCCGCGAGCTCCTGCCCGAGGGCTCCCGCGAACTCAGCGAGGGCGAGTGGGGGGATCTGGTTGAGCTCTACCGCGAGCGGGCCAGGTCCGTGAGCGAACTGGTGGAGCGGGCCGGTTACGTCTTCACCGACCAGGTCACCTACGAGCCCGAGGCCGTTGCCAAGGTGCTGGCCAAGGAGGGGGTGGCCGACCGTCTGCGGACCGCGGCCGATCGGCTGGCGGTCCTGGAGAGCTTCGACGAGCCGACGCTGGAGCAGGAGCTTCGGACCCTGGCCGGGGAGCTGGGGGTGGGGTTCGGCAAGTTGGCCCAGCCCATCCGGGTGGCGGTGACGGGAGACCGGACCAGCCCGCCCATTTTCGGGACGCTCGTGGTCGTCGGTCGGGACCGGGCGGTGGAAAGGATGCGCCAGGCGGCCGCGGAACTGTGCGGGGTCGAAGGAGGCGCCGGGTGAGCGTGCTGGTGGTGGGCTCCGTGGCCCTGGACACGGTGGAGACGCCCTACGGACGCCTCCAGGACGTGCTCGGGGGGTCGGCCTCTTACTTCAGCTACGCGGCCAGGTTCTTCGCCCCGGTCCGCCTGTTAGGCGTGGTGGGCGAGGACTTCCCGGAGACCCACGTCGAGGACTTCCGCCGACACGGCATCGACGTGACCGGCCTGGTTCGCAAGCCCGGACGGACCTTCCGCTGGACGGGACGCTACCAGGGCGCCATGAACGCGGCCGAGACCCTGGACGTGCAGCTCAACGTCTTCGACGGCTTCCGGCCCGTGGTCCCCGACGCCTACCGGGACACCGACTTCGTCTTCCTGGCCAACGCCGCACCCCAGACCCAACTGGAGGTCCGCCGACAACTGCCCGACGCCCGTCTGGTGGTGGCCGACACGATGAACTACTGGATCGAAAACGAGCGGGAGGCCCTGATGGAGCTGCTGAGGGAGGTGAACGGCGTGGTCCTCAACGACGAAGAGGCCGGCCAGCTCACCGGCAGCCAGCACGTCATCACCGCGGCCGGCCGCATTCGCCAGATGGGCCCGCAGTTCGTGGTGGTGAAGAAGGGCGAGCACGGGGCCGTGCTCGTCGGGGCCGACGGGGTCTTCCTGCTGCCCGCCTACCCGACGGCCGAGGTCAAGGACCCCACCGGCGCCGGCGACTCCTTCGCCGGGGCCATGATGGGACACCTGGCCCGTTGTGGGGAGGTCACCCTGGCCGCCCTGAAGGAGGCCCTGGCCTACGGCACCGTGGTGGCCAGCATCACCGTCGAGGACTTCAGCCTGCGCCGACTGGCCGGGGCCAGCCTGGAGGACGTGGAGGAGCGCCTGGCCGAGCTCAGGCGGATGACGCAGCTCTGAGGGGAGGCCGACGTGGAGCGGGTGCGGAGCTTCATCGCTGTCGAGCTTCCGGAGGAGCTGAAAGCGCAACTGGTCACGACCCAGCAGGAGCTGGCGCTCCTGAGGGCCCCGGTGCGCTGGGCTTCGATGGAGACGCTCCACCTGACGCTCAAGTTCCTGGGTGACGTGCCCAGGTCGGAGTTGGCGGGCGTGGCCCGGGCCGTGGAGGAGGTGGCGGGGGGACGGGAGCCCTACGAGGCGGAGTTGGTGGGTCTGGGGCAGTTTCCTGCGCTCCCCCGGCCGCCCCGGGTCATCTGGGCCGGGGTGGGGGCCGGGGGAGAGCGGGTGGTGGAGCTGGCCGAGGCCGTGGAGAGGGCCCTGGCGTCGCTCGGCTTCAAGCCGGAGAATCGGCGCTTCCACCCCCACGTGACCCTCGGTCGGGTGAAGTCCAGCCGGGGCCTGGAGGGTCTGAGCTCGGCGGTGGCCGCGGCCGGGGATCGCAGCTTCGGCGCCTTCGCCGTGGACTCTGTGGTCACCTTTGAGAGCGAACTGCTGCCCGGGGGACCAAGCCACACGGTGGTGGCGACGGCCCCGTTAGGCGGCCGGGCCGGGGCCCAGACGGATGCTGTGAGAGGAGACTGAGTGATGGTCGCCGCGAAGAACAGGGGCAAGAAGGATGACGATCGCGAGGGTTCCCTCAAGCGGGCCCTGGGGCAGATCGAGAAGCAGTACGGCACCGGGGCCATCATGAGCCTTGGGGAGGGCACCACTCTGGACGTGCCGGGCATCGCCACCGGCTCTCTCTCCCTCGACCTGGCCCTGGGCGGCCGGGGCATCCCCCGTGGCCGCATCACCGAGGTCTTCGGCCCCGAGGCCTCGGGCAAGACCACCCTCTGTCTGCACGTCATCGCCAACGCCCAGAAGGCCGGCGGCGTGGCCGCCTTCATCGACGCCGAGCACGCCCTGGACCCGGCCTGGGCCCGCATCGTGGGTGTGGACCTGGACAGCCTGCTGGTCAGTCAACCCAACACGGGCGAGGAGGCCCTGGAGATTACCGAGCTCCTGGTCCGCTCGGGCGCGGTGGACGTCATCGTCGTCGACTCGGTGGCTGCCCTGGTGCCTCAGGTGGAGTTGGAGGGCCGCATGGGCGAGCACCAGGTGGCCCTGCAGGCTCGGCTGATGAGTCAGGCCCTGAGGAAGCTGGCCGGGGCCATCAGCAAGAGCCGGACCAGCGTCATGTTCGTCAACCAGATCCGCATGCGCATCGGGGTGATGTTCGGCAACCCCGAGACCACCCCGGGCGGCCGGGGTCTGCGTCACTACGCGGCCGTGCGCATCGACGTCCGGCGAACCGGTTCCATCAAGAGTGGTGACGAGACCGTGGGCAGTCGGGTCCGGGCCCGGGTGGTGAAGAACAAGGTGGCCCCGCCGTATAAGAAGGCCGAGTTCGACATCGTCCAGGACCAGGGCATCTCCTACTGGGGCGACCTGCTCGACCTGGCCGTCAGCGAAGGCATCGCCGTCCGCTCCGGGGCCTGGTACCGCTACGGTGAGACCCAGCTCGGCCAGGGCCGCGAGGCGGCCTGCGACTTCCTCCGCCAGAACGTGGACATCGCCGGGGAGGTGGAAGACAAGGTGCTTGCCGCTCATGGCGCCCCGCCCCGGCACGGCCCCTCGGCTGGGCCCGAAGCTGAGGCCGAAGCTGAGCCCGAAGCTGAGGCCGAAGCGGAGGGCGAGGACCAGCCCTCCTGAAGCCCCCGAGCGGAAGCCACCCCACAGGAAAGGCACAGCCCAGTGACCATGACCTCCAACGAGCTCAGGCGCTGCTTCCTGGAGTTCTTCCGGGAGCGCGGACATCCGCTGATGGCCAGCGACAGTCTGGTCCCGGCCGCTGACCCCTCCGTGCTCTTCACCCCGGCCGGGATGAACCAGTTCAAGGAGCAGTTCCTGGCCGGACCCGACGTCCCCCTGGAGTTCACCCGGGCGACCACCTGTCAGAAGTGTCTGCGCACCGACGACATCGAGCACGTCGGCCACACGGCCTGGCACCTCACCTTCTTCGAGATGCTGGGGAACTTCTCCTTCGGCGACTACTTCAAGGAGGAGGCCATCGTCTGGGCCTGGGAGCTGGCCACCGAGGCGCTGAAGCTCGAAGCGGAGCGCCTTTCGGTAAGCGTGTACGAGGAGGACGAAGAGGCCTATCGTCTATGGGAGCGGGAGGTGGGCGTTCCGGCCGAGCGCATCTACCGCTTCGACGCCAAGGAGAACTTCTGGCCGGCCAACGCACCCGCCGACGGACCCGACGGCGTCTGCGGTCCCTGCAGCGAGCTCTTCTACGACCAGGGCCCGGAGAGGGGCTGCGGGCGACCGCAGTGCGACCCCTCCTGCGACTGTGACCGCTACGTCGAGTTCTACAACCTGGTCTTCACCCAGTTCGACCGCCAGGGCCCCGACAACCTCATCCCCCTGCCCAAGAAGAATATCGACACGGGAATGGGCTTCGAGCGGATGGCCGCGGTGCTCCAGGGCGTCCCCAGCAACTTCGAGAACGACCTCCTGGCCCCCGTCGTGGAGGCCGTCTGCGACCTCACCGGCACCGAGTACCGTGCCCGGGAGGCCGAGACCGTCCGCCTACGCCGCATCACCGACCACGTGCGCGCGGCCCTCTTCGCCATCGCCGACGGCGTCATGCCCGGAAACGTCGGCCGGGGCTACGTCGTCCGCCGACTCATCCGCCGGGCCGCCTTCGACGGCTTCCGCCTGGGCCGCTCCCGGCCCTTCCTCTACAAGCTGGTCCCCGTCATCATCGACCTGATGGGCGAGCCCTACCCCGAGCTGGCCAGCCGGCGGGAGCACGTGGCCGTGGTGCTGAAGGGGGCCGAGGAGAGCTTCGGCCTTACCCTGGAGCGGGGGACGCGCATCCTTGACGAGGAACTTGGCGAACTGCGGAGGAGCGGTGGGACGGTGCTTGCCGGCGAGGCCGTCTTCCGCCTCTACGACACCTTCGGTCTCCCCGTGGAGGCCATCGAGAGCATCCTGGCCGAGGAGGGGCTCTCGGCCGACCGCCAGGGCTTCGAGCGGGAGATGGAACGCCAGCGGGAGCGGGCCCGCAGGGCTACGCGCATGGGTGAGATCTTCACGACGACTACGCCCGCGCCTTCTACTACTAAGTCGCCGTCTGATGATGAGACCTTCGCTGTGGACGAGGTTGCCATCAGGCTCAAGGGAACCGTGCCCAAGGCCGAGTTCGTTGGCTACGAGGCCACCGAAAGCCCCTCCCGGGTCGTCGCGCTGCTGGCCGAGCAGAACCAGGCTGTTGCCGCGCTGGAGGAGGGTGCTTCCGGGGCCGTGGTGCTCGAGGCGACGCCCTTCTACGCTGAGGCCGGGGGCCAGGTGGGTGACAGGGGGGTCGTTGAAGGAGAGCGGTTCCGCTTTGAGGTGGAAGACACTCAGAAGGCCGACGAGGTCATCCTCCACGTCGGGCGCGTGATCTCGGGGACGGTGAAGAAGGGGGCGTCCTGTCAGGCCCGGGTCGACGGGGAAAGGCGCCGGGCCATCATGCGAAGCCACACCGCGACCCACCTCCTGCACGCGGGTCTGCGCCAGGTGCTGGGTCCGCACGCCCAGCAGTCCGGTTCCCTGGTGGCTCCCGACCGGCTACGTTTCGACTTCACCCACACCAGCCACCTCACCCCCGAGGAACTGGAGGAGGTGGAGCGTTTCGTGAACGAGGGCATCGTGGAGAACCGACCGATCCAGGCTCGTCGGACCGAACTCCGGGAGGCCCTGGCGGCCGGGGCCATCGCCCTCTTCGGTGAGAAGTACGGTGAAGAGGTGCGTCTGGTGGAGGTGACCGGGGAGGGGGAGGGGGCCGTCAGCCGGGAGCTCTGTGGGGGCACCCACTGCGAGCGCACTGGCGACGTCGGCGCCTTCGTCATCACGGGCGAGGAGGCGGTGGCTGCGGGCATTCGGCGGGTTGAAGCCCTCACCGGCCCCGAGGCCGTCGGCCGTTGGCAGGCCGAAGCCCGGACCCTGGCGCGGGTGGCCGCGGCCCTGGAGGCGCCTCGGGACCGGGTGGTCCAGCGGGCCCAGGAGGTGATGACCGAGATGA
>CAZIBA010000076.1:0-7818 GCA_964536795.1 uncultured Planctomycetota bacterium
CCCGGCCTGGCGCTACTGGGTGAAGTGGCCGGTGGAAACCAGCCGGGGGTGTCCCTTCAACTGCATGTACTGCAGCGACTCCACCGTCTTCGGTCCCCGCTTCCGTTTCCGTCCGGTGGAGGAGGTGGCCGAGGAGATCCGGTCGCTGGGTCGGCCGGGCTACGTCTTCTTCGTGGACAACAACATCGTGGGAGACCTCAACCGGGCCAAGGAGCTCTTCCGCGCCCTCACCCCCTTGCGCATCCATTGGACGGCCCAGGCCTCCATCACCATGAGCTACGACGAGGAGCTCCTCAGGCTGGCACGTCGCTCCGGGTGCATCGGTGTGCTCATCGGCCTGGAGACGCTCAAGAAGGGACTTCTGAGGAAGATCGGCAAGCCCGTGGACCCGGCCCTCTACAAGGAGCAGATCGCCCGCATCCGCAGCTACGGCATCCTGGTGCAGGGCGAGTTCATCTTCGGCTTCGACGAGGACGACCCGACCGTCTTCGAGGAGACGGTGCGCTTCGCCGAGGAGGCCAAGCTGGACTCGGCCCGCTTCGCCATCCTCAAGCCCTATCCCGGCACCCGGCTCTTTGAAATGTGGATGAAGGATGGACGCATCACCTCCACCGACTGGTCCCGCTACCACACCCGGAACGTGCTCTACGAGCCGAAGCAGCTTGCCCCCGAGGGGCTGGCGCGCGGGCGGGACTGGGCCTACGACCGCTTCGGCTCGCTGAGGAGCATCTGGAAGCGGGTGGGAGTGAGCCGACGCCTGGCCCCGCTCGTCTGGGCCATCAACGTCGGCAACCGGGCCTTCAAGAACTCCCTCCGCCGGTCCCGTCGGCCGGCGGGTCACGGCAGCGGGTTAGCCCCGGGAAGTCCGAGGGGAATGAGCAGGAAGATGCGATCTATGGAGGGAGGCAGGCATGCATGAACGCGAAGCCGTGAGACGGTCCACCTCGACAGCGGGCAGCCTGGCGGAGCGGCTGGCGCGGCTGGAGCGGCAGCTCCGCAGGGCCAAGGTCCTCGGGGTGGTGCTCCTGCTGCTCGCGGTGGCAGGCGTGACGGTGGGTCAGGTCTCGAACCCGTACGGGTCTCGGGTGTCCGCACTGCCTGCCCGAGAAGAGCTCTTGACCGGACTCACCGGTGGGCAAGACGAAAGAGGCGGTGCCTCCCGGCACCGGTCGGTGACGGCGGAGCAGTTCGTCCTCCTGGACGGAGACGGCAAGGCCCGTGCCGCACTGGAGGTCGTGGGCGGCACGCCCAGGCTGGTGCTCACCGACGCGGAGGAGCGGGCCCGCATCCTCCTCTTCGTGGCGCAGGGCATGCCTGCGCTGGTGTTTCGCGACCGGGACGGAAAGGACCGGCTGAACCTCGTCCTCCGGGGAGACGACCCTCGGTTGGAGGTGTTGGGCAAGGAGGGACTGCCTCGCTTCGCCTTGGGCCTGGTGGAGGGAGCGCCGAGGCTGAACCTCTACGACCAGGCCGGCAAAGCCCGGGTCGTGCTGGGCGTGTCCGAAGGCGCCCCCAAGCTGGGACTCCTCGACGCCGAGCAGCGCGTGCTCTTCCACGCCCCGTAGACGGGGGTCAGGAGACGGCCTTTTTGACTTTGCCGGAGCGGAGGCATTTGGCGCAGACGCGGATGCGCTTGATGGTGCCGTTGACCTCGGCCCGCACCGTCTGCAGGTTGGGTTTGAAGGTGCGCTTGCTTCGGCCGCTGATGTGTCGGCCGATGCCACCCTTCTTCTTGGCCAGGCCTCGGCGGGCCAGGGCGTAACCCATCGTCTTCTTCTTGCCACAGATCTCACATTGAGCACCCACGGTCGAACTCCTCGGTATCAGTCCTATTCAGTTTCGTGCGAGGACGCACCTGGGGTCTCCGGCCTTTCCGATTCAAGTCCGTCCCCACCACGGCCCGTACGGGCCGTGGCACACAAGCACCCCGGACGGCGCCGAAGACCTCTCCTTACATCTTCTCCAACGGCGTCAGGCCCAGGAGCCTGAGGCCGTTGGCCAGGGTCTGCTTCACGCCCCAGAGGAGAAGCAGCCTGGCCTGGGCCAGGTGCTGCTCCTCGTCCTTGACGCGCAGCTCATTATAGCTGGCGCTCAGCAGCTTGGCAAGCTCCAGGAGGTACTGACTTACCAGTGAAGGCTCGTAGAGTCCGGCCGCCTCGGCCACCAGGGCGGGGAACCGGTCCAGTTGACGGACCATTTCGTGGGCGATGGGTTCGCAGAGGAGCGCCGTATCGACCTGGTCGGTGAGCTCGACCCCACACTTGCGCAGGATGCCGGCGATGCGGGCGTGGGCGTACTGCAGGTAGACGCCGCTCCCCCCTTCGAAACTCAGCACCCGTTCCCAGTCGAAGGAGGCGTCCTTGGCCCGGCTTGAGGCCAGGTCGTTGAAGAAGAGTGCTGAGATGCCCACCTGGTCGGCCACGGCTTTCAGGTCCTCGATGTCGGGGCGACGAGAAGCCTCGGCCCGCATCTTCTCGATGGCCCGGGCCTGGGCCTCGTCAAGAAGCTCGCGGAGGAAGATGACGTTCCCCTTCCGGGTGGAGAGGCCGTGGAGGTGGCCGAACTCGACGTGGACGCAGCGCCCGGCCCAGTCGTGGCCCATCAGCTCCAGCACCCGGAAGAGCTGGCGGAAGTGGAGCTTCTGTGGGGCGCCAACGACATAGACGCTGAGGTCGAAGTGAAAGCGCTGCCAACGGTGCTCGGCCGAGGAAATCTCCCGGGTGTGGTAGAGGGTGGCACCGTCCCGCTTCAGCAGGAGCACTGGAGGCATGTCCTCAGCGCTGAGGTCCACGATGAGGGCCCCCTCACTCTCCCGAGCCAGCCCGGCCTCCCGCAGCCTGTCAATGGAATCGGCCATGAGCTCGTTGACGTCGCTCTCCCCCCAGATCTCATCAAAGTGGACGCCAAGACGGTCATAGGTCGAGATGAGCTCCCCCAGGCTCAGGTTCCGGAAACGCCGCCAATACCCCAGGGCCTCGGGGTCACCCCCTTCCAGTCGACGGAACCACTCCCGGGCCTCCTCGGCCAGCTCCGCCTCCGTGGCCGACTCGGCGTGGAAGCGCTGGTACAGGTCCACCAGGTGGTGGATGGGGTGCTGGGCCAGGGCCGCCTCGTCGCCCCAGCGCAGCCAGGCCGTGGTCACCTGCCCGAACTGGGTGCCCCAGTCGCCCAGGTAGTTGAGCCTGACGACACGGTAGCCGACGGCCTCCAACAGGTTGGCGACGGCGTTGCCGATGACCGTCCCCCGCAGGTGACCGGCGTGCAGGGGCTTGCAGATGTTGGGTGAGGAGAACTCGATGACGGCCGTCTTGCCGGCGCCCAGGTCGCAGCGGCCGTACCCATCCCCTTCTCGGTGGAGGAGACTGAGGGTCTCCCGGGCGAAGGCCGGGCGGTCCACGAAGAAGTTCAGGTAGGGGCCGGCCGACTCGACCCGGGAGACCAGCTCGTCGGTCTCGAACTCAGAGGCCAGCCGGCGGGCCAGCTCCACCGGATTCTCGCCCCGGGCCTTCGCTGCGACGAAGCAGGGGTAAGCGTAATCGCCCATCTGGAGCTGCGGAGGCTCACTCAGGAGCGCAGCGACCTCCGTCACCGAGGTCCCCGTGAGCTGGGCCAACCGAGCCACAATCTCCTCGACGAACGGGTTGTCCCTGATGGTGGACCGCCGTTCCCTTTGGTCATTCCGTTCCACGCGCGAAGAACTCCGAACCTCAGGTGCAGAAGACTCTCGCCAGCCGGGCGACGAGCGCCTACCCAGAGGGGTACGCCCTGCCGGCTTTGGGGGGTGGTTCTTCCGCCCCGGCCGGCTGCCAGGGCACCCTGGGCGCGTCACCCCAGAGCAGCTCCAGGTCGTAGTAGGACCGCGCCTCGGGCAGGAAGAGGTGGACGATGACGTCGATGTAGTCCAGGAGGATCCAGCGGGAGTCCTCGTACCCCGAGCGGCCCAGCGAGCGGACGCCGGCCTGGGCGAGCTGACCCTTGATGTCGTCGGCGATGGCCTGAAGCTGGATGCTGTTCTGCCCGGTGGCGATGACGAAGTAATCCGTCAGGAAGAACAGCTTGCTCACCTCCAGCACCACGATGTCGCCGGCCTTCTTGGCGTCGGCGATGCGGGCGCAGGCTACGGCAGTGTCACGCGGCTCTATCGGCCACCTCCCTCGTGACACGGTGGGGCGGGCCCGGGGCTCACTGACCCATACCCAGTTTGTCCATGACCCAGGGCGAGTACTTCACCACCACGCCGGCGAAGACCACCGAGACCAGCGAGACGAGCTTGATGAGGATGTTGAGCGAGGGACCCGAGGTGTCCTTGAAGGGGTCGCCGACCGTGTCCCCGACGACGGCCGCCTTGTGGGCCTCGGAGCCCTTACCTCCCAGGTTGCCTTTCTCGATGTACTTCTTGGCGTTGTCCCAGGTGCCTCCGGCGTTGTTCAGGGTGATGGCCAGCACCAGACCGGTGGCCAGGCCGCCGGAGACGATGCCCATCACTCCGGCCGGTCCCAGCACCAGCCCGGCCACCACGGGCAGGGCAATGGCGAGCAGGGAGGGAAGGATCATCTCCTTCTGGGCGGCCCCCGTGGAGATCTCCACACAGCGGGCGTAGTCCGGGGTCTGCTCGCCTTTCATGATGCCGGGCATCTCCCGGAACTGTCGGCGGACCTCCTCGATCATCTTGGAAGCCGCCCGGCCCACGGCCTTCAGGGTGAGTGAGCAGAAGACGAAGACCAACATGGACCCCAGCACCAGTCCCGTGAGCACCTTGGGGTTCATCAGGGTGACGTTGTAGTAGGTCATGAAGTCCGAGACCGTGGCCTCCCGCCACGTGGACACACCGGCCATCACCGGTGTTCCTGCCCGCTCCAGGCCGATACGCACCTGCTCCACGTAGGCGGCCAGGAGGGCCAGGGCCGTGAGCGCGGCCGAGCCGATGGCGAAGCCCTTGCCCGTAGCCGCGGTGGTGTTTCCCACGGCGTCCAGGACGTCGGTCCGCTCGCGCACCTCGGGGGGAAGCTCGGCCATCTCGGCGTTGCCGCCGGCGTTGTCGGCGATGGGGCCGTAGGCGTCGGCGGCCAGGGTGATGCCCAGGGTGGAGAGCATGCCCACCGCGGCCAGGCCCACCCCGTAGAGACCCTGGGAGATGTTGCCCGCTCCCCCGGAGAAGTAGAAGGCCGCCAACATGGCGATACCGATGGCGATGGCCGGGGCGCCGCTGGAGCGCATCCCGCTGGCCATACCGTCGATGATCACGGTGGCCGGTCCGGTCCTGGACTGCTCGGCCGTCATCCTGGTAGGAGAGTACTCATCGGAGGTGTAGCGCTCCGTCCAGTAACCGATAAAGACCCCGGCCGCCAACCCGGCCGCGACGGCCACCCAGACACCAATGGCCGCCACGTTGCTCTCCAGCGGCCCCCGGAGCATGAGCCAGATGATAAAGAAGCTGGTCACCAGGGTGAGGACCGAACTGAGCCAGATACCACGGTTCATGCCGGAAAGCAGGGCCTTCTGGCTGGCCTCTTCCCGGGTGCGCACAGCGTGGATACCGACGATGGACACCAGCACACCGACACCAGCGATGACCATGGGCACCACGACCCCCCGGAACCCCATACCAGCGGCCACCCCCAGCGCGGCCGAGGCCAGGATCGAGTTGTAGTAGGATTCGTAGAGGTCGGCCCCCATGCCGGCCACGTCGCCCACGTTGTCGCCGACGTTGTCGGCGATGGTGGCCGGGTTGCGGGGGTCGTCCTCGGGGATGCCGGCTTCGACCTTGCCCACCAGGTCGGCGCCCACGTCGGCGGCCTTGGTGAAGATGCCCCCACCCACCCGGGCGAAGAGGGCCTGGGTGGAGGCCCCCATGCCGAAGCAGAGCATGATGACGGTGATCTCATGCAGGGGGAGCTCCGCGCCCAGCAGCGGGGCCACCCGCTTCAAGATGAAGAACCACATGCAGATGTCCAGCAGTACGAAGCCCACCACCACCAGTCCCATGACGGCGCCGCTGCGGAAGGCGACCTGGAGACCATCGTTGAGGCTCTGGCGAGCGGCGTTGGCCGTACGGGCGCTTGCGGAGGTGGCCGTCTTCATCCCCAGGAAGCCACAGAGCCCGCTGAAGAACCCGCTGGTGAGGAAGGCGACGGGCACCAAGCGACTCTGGGCCCCGAAGACGAAGGCCACCACGGCCAGGATGACGACCAGGGCCACGAAGACGACGGCCACCACGGTGTACTGGCGACGGATGTAGGCCCCGGCCCCGGCCCGGACGGCGGCGGCGATCTCGCGCATCCGCTCGCTGCCTTCGTCCTTGGCCATCATCTCCCGGTAGAAGCGGTAGGCGAAGTACAGACCCAGGCCCGACCCCACTGGAGCGACGAACCAGATCAACCAGCAGTACCAGGTCTCCGTCCCGTCGGCCTCGCGCCGACCGGGACCGAACGTCCCCCAGAGCACGAAGAGCACCAGAACCACGAGGCCGGCGACCCCGTAGAGCCAGCGGCGGTCCCAGGTCCCTTCTCCGTCCCGACCCCCGATCGGGGCCTGCTCCGAGAGCTGGTCACTCACCGGCGGCTCCTTCCTTCTGGTCCTGCTCGTCGGTCACCTCGAACAACTCGGGCGCCGTCTGTCGGTAGTATTCGATCTGCGTCAGTACCTGAAGCACGTCCCGGTAGTCCCGGTCGAAGCCGTCGAAGTAGGAGAACTTCTCACCGTTCCGCTCGCGCAGGCCCTCCAGTTCGTTCCTCACCTCGATCCACTTCTTCTCGGCCTCCAGGATGTTGCCGGCCGCCATCAGCTCCTTGGCCCAGGCGTCCAGGCTGTGGTAGACCATGGCCTCCACCTGGCTCTTGGCGATGAAGGGGTGCTGGCGTTCGGGGTGTTCGTCGTTCTGCCGGGCCTGGAGCTGGGCCAGGCGGAACCAGGGCAGAGCGGCCTCGTAGGGGTTCTTGCCCTCCTCCTCCATCAGTCGCTCGCGGAAGTAGTCCTTGTTGCCGACCGAAGGTCCCCAGGGGATCTTGTGCCAGTAGGTCCAGCCCTTCTGGAAGAAGATCTGCAGGGACTCGGGGTTTCGCTTCCGCCCCTCGTCCAGGTAGGCCAGTCCCTCCTTGACCCAGGCCCACTGGTCGGCCGGGTCGGACCACTCCACTGAGATGTTGTAGGCCAGGTTCCAGGAGTTGAAGACCCAGACGGTGGGGAAGTGGGGCTGGAGCCGGGCGATGAGCTCGGCCAGGGCCCTGACCTCGATCCACTTGCCCTCCAGTTGCAGGTGGAGGGCCTTGACCCAGAGGTAGTCCACGGCCACCCCGCGGAAGCCGGCCATGCACATGGTGGTGAAGACCTCGTCGGGGTCCAGGCCCTGGATGCCTTCGCGCAGGCTGTGGTACTCGCGCTGATCGGCGATGTAGCGCTGGAAGGGCACCCCCGTGCCCATCATCACGGCCAGCACCAGAGGAATGAAGAACTTGGGCCGCACCGGGCTCGTCCTTTCAGGCCATCTCACGTCGGCGGAAGAGCAGCCAACCCAGCAGCAGGGCGCCACCGCCGTAGATCAGGAAATAGCACACGGCGCCGAGGTGGACCTCCGGCCACATCGACCCGGTGACGGACCTAACCGACCCCACCACGAACTCGGAGGGCACACTGACACCCTCCCGCAGGGAGGAGCTGGCGTAGAACTTGGCGAAGTCGGGCACCACCACACTCAGCCCGTTCAGCAGGTAGCGGATCGTCTGGTTGACCGTCCGCACCCAGAGGGGAGCGCTCTCGGCCGTCATTCTGGTTATGCCCGGGGTGAGGTCCATCAGGGCTGTCCCCGGCTTGGACAGGGTG
>CAZIBA010000077.1:0-1600 GCA_964536795.1 uncultured Planctomycetota bacterium
TTCCCCATCGGCGTGGTCTATTCGAGCGAGTACGACATCAGCATTCTGGGTTTCGAGAAGTACTACCCCTTCGACATCCACAAGTACGAGAAGATCCACGACCAGCTCGTCCGTTCCGGGCTGATGAGCGAGGAGGACTTCCTGATCCCCGAGGAGCTCCGGGACGAGGACCTCCTGCTCGTCCACAGCTCCGACTACCTCACCCGCATCCGCACCTCCAAGGAGATAGCCCGCTGTCTGGAGTTCAAGGCGGTCGGGGTGATGCCTGGTTTTGCGGCCCGGGGGATGCTGCTTCGGCCTTTCCAGAGGGCCACGGCCGGGACCGTCCTGGCCTGCCGAACGGCCCTGACCAAGGGCCTCGCCTTCAACCTGGCCGGAGGCTACGCCCACGCCTCCGGCGAAGAGGGGGGCGGGTTCAACCTCCTGGCCGACGTCCCCGTAGCCATCCGCGTGCTCCAGAGGGAGGGGCTCGTCCGCAGGGCCCTGGTGGTGGACTGCGACGTCCACCAGGGGCAGGGCACGGCCCGGGAGTTCGCCGACGACCCCGACGTCATCACCTTTGACGTGTACAACCACAGCATCTACCCCTTCCCCAAGGTGACGGCCGACGTGGACGTCCCCGTGCGCCCGGGCACGACCGGGGGCCAGTACCTGGCCCTGCTCCGCCGACACCTGCCCGCCGCCATCGAGAGGGCACGGCCCGACCTCATCGTCTACGTGGCCGGAAACGACGTCTACGCGGAGGACCCGTTGGGTGGACTGGAACTGACGGCAGACGACGTGCTCCAGCGCGACATGTACGTCATCGATGCGGCCCGTTCTCGGGGCATTCCCGTGGCCGTCGTGCTCTCGGGGGGCTATTCACGCGACAGTTGGCAGCTCCACTACAACACCATCAGCGAGACCATCCGTCGATACTGTCCGGTGGAGCCCTACGGGCCTTAGTCGACCACGACCTCGGTCTCAGCAGCAAGCTTCTCCTCCGAGACTTCGGTCGGCCCTTCCCCGGGCGGCACCCGCACCAGGCTGGAGGCGAAGATGATCAGGAGGGCCAGGCCGGCAGCGCCGGCGAAGAGTGTGTGGTAGCTGGTGGCCTCCCAGACACGCCCACCGATCATGGCAATGGGGATGCTGACGGCGTGGTTGATGCTCACCCCGACTCGAAGCGAAGCTCCGACGTCGCTCTTCTGCTCGGCGATCTTGGCGAGATATGTGCTCCGCGCCATTCCCACCGTGAAGAGCATCTGGTCGAGGATGAAGCAGGCGAAAACGATGTAGACAACCGTGTCTTTGGGTCCCAGGAACTCGGCGAACCCGTAGCCCAGGCAGACCAGGAAGAGTGTGAAACCGTCGGCCATGAGTACCGCGCGCTCACCGAAGTGGTCAACCAGCCAGCCGACCAACGGACGGAAGCCGATACTGGCCGTGGTGGTGATGATCCACAGCAGGGCGATGGTCTGGGTCGGCCGGCCGTAGACCTTGATGAGCACCCAGACACCGAAGGTGATGAAGATCTGCTTCCGCGCGCCGAAGAGGATGCTCACCAGGTAGTAGAGCCAGTACTGCCTCCGCAGAATCAGTTTCGGACGCCGACGGAGGG
>CAZIBA010000077.1:1610-7802 GCA_964536795.1 uncultured Planctomycetota bacterium
GGCAGGCAGTGCGGGAGGTAGAGACCAGCGAAGCTTGGTCGATCTCCCCTGCGTGCAGGCGAGTAAGAATAAAGGAGGCCGACCCGGCGCACAGGGCAGCGATGACGAAGGTCGTCGTGTAGCTTCCCTCGAACAGCGCGAAGTTGAGCCAGACCACGGAGCAGCCCAGTACCATGGCTACGGCGCTCCACGCTCCCACCTTGCCCAGCATCCTGCCGCGGTTCTCTCCCCCGGCCAGGTCCAGGGCGATACTCTCCTGGGTGGGCAGCATGAGATGCATCCCCGTGCTCCAGACCACCATCCAGATGACCATGGTGCTGTAACTCGTCCCCGTCAGGGTTCCCAGGCCCATGAGCCCCAGTCCGGTCAGCCCACAGGCCAGCACGGCGAGGTGCGTCTCACCGAGGAAGAAGAGCGCCCCCGAGACCAGCGTCACCATGAAGCCGGGGAACTCGCGGGGGAGCTCCAGGAACCCCCGGGCCCGAGCTCCGATCTGGAAGGTGTCGTCGAGGTAGTTGTTGAAGGTGGACTCGAAGATGCCCCCGGCCGCCCCCAGGCAAGCCACGGCGATGAGGAAGAGCATGACGTCACGACGATGATGAGGTGGGGCTGAGGTGTTGGGGGGAGCGGCCCTCGCCACTGGTGTCACTCCTCAGACGACTTCGAAGACCAGACCAGGCGGACGGTGGTGCCCTTGTCCACGTTGTAGAGGGGGTAGATTCGGCAGCCCTTCACCCAGGGCTGGACGGCGAGGATGAGCTTGCGGTGCCAGAGGAAGACGCGGGGGGCGTCGTCGAGGACCAGGCGCTGGATCTCCTGGTAGAGCTGGATGCGACGGGGTTCATCCAGTTCCCGTTGTGCTGACCGCACCAGTCGGTCGACCTCCGGGTTGTGATAGCCGGTAGCGTTGCCACCCGAGCGGTCGGGGGCGGAGAGGAAGAGCGGGGCCAGGAAGTTCTCGGCGTCCAGGTAGTCGGCCCACCAGGAGTAATAGTAGAGGTCGAACTCGCCCTGACGGAGCAGCACCTTGAAGGTGGAGCGCTCGCGGGGTGAGACCCGGACCTGCACGCCGACCCGAGCGAAGCAGTCGGCTACGGCGTTGATGAGGTCGATGGTCTCCTTGCCACTGGGAAGGATGATCTCCACTTCCCGGTCCCAGTCCCAGCCGGCTTCCGCCAGGAGCCCCTTGGCCCGCTCCGGGTCGTAGTCGTAGCCCCGGAGCTCCGGGTCGTACCCGGTGAGGCCGGGAGGCACGGGGCCCCTGGCGATGACGGCCCGGCCTCGCAGGATGGTTCGCAGGAGCGACTCACGGTCCACGGCGTAGGAAAGCGCCCGGCGGATCCGCACGTCGTCGAAGGGCGGACGGGTGCAGTTGATACCCAGGAAGTAGGTGTTGAGCCCCGGTTCGCCGATGACGAACTTGCGCAGCTCGGGGTCGTCCTGGAACTGCTCCAGACGGGCCTGGGGGATGCTGATGATGTCCAGGGCCCCCCGACGGAACTCGGCGACACGGGGCATGGGCTCCTTCACGATACGGTAGACCATCCGCGCGATCTTGGGAGGCTCAGCGAAGTAGTTGGGGTTCGCTCGCAGGGCCACCGACTCGCTGGGCTTGTACCTCTCCAGGACGAAGGGGCCGCTGCCCACGGGGTGACTGGCGAACTCGTTGCCCAGCCGTTCGACCTCAGCCCGGGGGACCACGGCTCCGCCCGGAAGGGTCAGTCGGCTCAGGAAGGGAGCGAAGGGCTCACTCAGGGTGACGGCCACGGTGTGCTCGTCGGCGACCCGCACGCCGGGCAGCTCAGCGAGTTCGCCCCGGCGAAAGGCGTCGTAACCGACCACCTTCTCCAACACCCACGTCCGCGGGGCGTGAGTGGCCGGCCGAAGCAGACGCTCGAAGGAGAACTTGACGTCGTCGGCCGTGACCGGAGCGCCGGTGACGAAACGGGCCTGGGGGTGAAGGTGGAAGGTGAACGTGCACCCGTCCTCGGACACCTCGTAGCGCTGGGCCAGGTCGCCCACCAGGTGGCCCTCCTCGTCGTAGCGGAGGAGGCAGTTGAAGAGCTTGGCCGCGATCTCTCCCCCGGCCACGTCCTGAATCAGGGCCGGATCGAAGTGGGTTGGGTCCGCGTCCAGGGAGACGTAGAGTGTGTCCCGGTCGCGGCCACGCCCGCAACCGACCAGCAGAATCAGCAGGACTGTGAGAAGAAAACGGGAACGCATCTCTCTCCATCCCTCAGCAAAGGCAGGAAAGGCGTTTCCTAAGGTTTCTGGTCACTGTCCCTCTTCCGCCCGCCCGCCGGCGGGCCCGGCATCACCAGCTCGTCGAAGACGTCGGTCCGCCGCTCGCGTCGGCTCACCATCCACCAGTGACCAAGCCCGCGCAGGCGGTACTGGTCGTTCACATCGACCCGGGCGGTGATGAGCGTACCTTTCTCGGCGATGTCCTTGTCGGGCCCGACGGTGGCCAGCACCTCACCCCGGGGGTCGATGATGCAGGTAGCGCTGTCGTAGCTGGACTGGACGACGAAGCAGCTGTTCTCCACGGCGCGAGCCCGAGTGAGTGGGTCGAGACCGCCCCAGATGGGCATGAGGATGATGCGGGCGCCCTTGAGGGTGAGGATGCGAGCCACCTCGGGGAAGCTCACGTCCCAGCAGACCATCAGACCCACGGTGCCGAAATCGGTCTGGAACACGGGGAAGTCGTCACCGGGCGTATAGCCCCGGTCCACCTCCTCCTGGGGGAGGTGGGTCTTGCGGTACTTGCCAACCAGCTCGCCCTGGCGGTCGATGAGGAAGGCGGTGTTGTAAAAGAGCTTGCCGTCCCGTTCGGGAAAGCAGCCCACCACGTACATCCGGTGCTGGCGGGCCTTGGCCGCCAGGGCCTGGTAAGCGGAACCGCCCGGCACGGGCTCGGCCACGTCGGCAGGCTTGGCCCCCGGGACTCCCACGGTGGTTATGGACTCGGGCAGACAGACGATGTCGCAGCCCGCCTCCACCGCCTCATCGAGCATTCGGCAATACTCAGCGACGTTCCGCTCGGTGGTCGACTCGCTGGGGCGAAGGTAGACGACCCCCAGCGTCACCATGCGCGGCTCGGGGGCTGCGATCTCCGTCAGGGAGACGTCGTCCCACCAGACCGTGCCCGTGGCCGACCAGGCGAAGACCAGTTGGATTCTCACGGAGGCCGCCTTCTCCGGAGCGCGGCAGAGGCCCTCGCAAAGTCGCCAGCGTCCCTCGCGAGCGACGGCGGGGAAGTAGTCCAGGGTGGTCTTCCAGCACCACTGTCCGGATGCGTCCACCCAGTAGGTGCGGCCGTAGACCCGGAGCTTCTCCGTGTCCACACCGTCAGCTGCGTAGTAGCCGCGTAGTCGGTACCAGCTCCCCGGTTCCACGTCCGTCACGGTTTGGTTGAGCATCCCGTAACAGCCAGCCAGGCCGTTGGAGTCGACGCGCAGCGAGTACCCCTTGCCGGAACGTGAGACCGAGCCGTCAACGCTCCAGCGCGGAGCGATCTCCCCCCGGGGAGCCCAAGGCTCCCAGCCTGGGGGCAGTCCCGACGCCGGGGGCTGGCCAGTGAAATCCGTTCGGAAGACGACGTGGTGCTCTGAAACTGCCGACATCGGTGTCTCCTCTGAGGCGATTCCAGGTGCACATCCAAGCCAGAGCACGATGATGGCGGCCGTCGCTGCGTCTCGCATCACGCCGACCCTCCCCAACTGGCCTTGCAGTTCTTGCTCCTCTCCTCCACCGCGGCCCGACAGAAGCCCACCGCCCTGTCCGAAGACACTTTACCGCAACCCGGCCCCGGCCTACAATGCGCTTCTGTGTTTCCTGTCCCTTGGTGTGTTGAGTTTGACGACAAAGGGGAAGTCGATGGCCAAGATAGTGCGTGCTGTGAACACCAAGCCTCCGGTATGGCCCATTCCTCAGGAGATGAAGCTGGGCCGAGGACACATCCCGGTCCAGGACCTGGTGGTGGTCCTGCCGAAGCGGGCCAGCGAGGAGGACAGCTACCCCGCCCGCCTCTTCGCCGAGGTGGTGGCCGACCATCACCTCGTCACGGTCCCCGTGGTCCGAGGCCGGGCCCCGCGGGGGAAGGTGGCTGTGCTCATCGGCCGGGCCGGGCTGAAGTTCACCACTGCCGCCGCCAAGCGGCTCAAGGTCAGCCGACGGGACCCGGGCCCGGAAGGCTACGGGCTGTCAGTTACGAAGAAGCGGGTCGAAGTGGTGGGCTGCGATTACCGGGGCACGCTCTACGGCGTACAGACGCTGCTTGAGCTGGTCGAGAGCCAGGACGGCAACGTCAGGCTCAGGGAGGCGACGGTGCGCGACTGGCCGCACGTTGCCATGCGCTACGTGCACGTGTTTCTGCCGGGCAAGGAGACGCTGGCGTTCTTCAAGCGCTACCTGCGCGACTTCCTGCTCCGCTACAAGTTCAACGGGATGATCCTGGAGGTGGCCGGGGGGATGCGTTTCGAGTCCCACCCGGAGGTCTCGACCGCCTACGCCAGGATGGTCAAGGAACTCTACGCCGTCGGCGACCTGGTGTACGTGCAGAACGAGTCGGCCCCCCTGGGACCCAAGCACCGTTTCCAGGACACCACCCACCGAGGCGTCGGCCTGGGGAGCTACATCGAGAAGGACGAGCTTCGGGAGGTGGCCCGCTACGCCCGCAAGCTGGGTCTGGAGATAATGCCCGAAATCCAGGCACTCACGCACGTCTACTACATCGCCTACGCTGACCGGTCGGTGGCCGAGCTCCCCGAGGCCCCCTTCCCCGACGCCTACTGCCCCAGCAACCCGAAGAGCTATTCCGTACTCTTCGACATCATGGAGGAGTACATCGAGACCCTTGGCTGCACCAGGGTGCACATCGGTCACGACGAGTGGCGGGCGGCCGGGCTCTGTGCCCGCTGCCGGGGCAAGGACACGGGCAAGCTCTTCGCCGGCGACGTCATCAGAATCTACAAGTGGCTGGAGGCCCGGGGCATCGAGACCTGGATGTGGGGCGACCACTTCGTGAGCACACACAACCTGAAGGCCCGAAGCTCCCGCAGCCGCACGGTCTGGTACGACTTTCCATCCACGGAGAGCGCACCGGCGCTGGTGGCCAAAGACTGCCCCAACCTCAAGATCACCAACTGGTCCTGGAGCCAGGGACCGCACGCCGACAAGGAACTCTCCGACCGGGGCTGGCAGTTCATCTACGGGAACTTCGCCGGCATCCGCTTCCCCAACTGGGCCGAGCGGAGCACCCAGCCGGCCTGCCTGGGGGGCGAGGTGTCCTCCTGGAGTGCACTGGAGGAGTTCGAGCTCGGTCGCCAGCAGTTCGTCAACGCCACGTACTCCATCAACATGTTCTGGTCCAGCCACTGGCCCAGCCGGCAGCGGGCCATGAAGATGGTGGCCGGGGTGCTGCCCGAGCTCCGTCAGCGGATGTCGGCCACCGACATCCCCAGTGCCGTCGTCTGGCAGCGACGGTTCGAGCCCGTGGACACCTCAGCAGCGGCCAACGCCAAGCTCAAGACGGGTACCTGGGACCTGTCCGGACTTCGAGGCGGCCGAATGATGTGGAACGGCCTGCCCATCAGGCTCCCCCGGGGCAAGGGCAAGGCCGCCGTGGTCGTCTCCCGACCCGGGGAGAAGAGCCAGTACCCGCTGGTGGTCGAGGGCATCCCGGTGAAGGGCAGCTACGCCGGCCTGGTCTTCTTCCAGGTGGCTGCGAAGGCGGGCCGCCGTCCGGTGCACGCGGGGGATGCCACCATGTATCCGCGGGATTCAGCCGACCCTCTGGGCTGCTACGAGATCATCTACGAGAACGGCCAGAAGGACCTGGCCGTCATCCGCTACGGGGAGAACGTCGGTGCCTGGGACGCGAGCCTGCCGGCCATGTTCTACCACGCCCAGAGCATCGTGGCCGGTGAACTTCCCGACGGTCGGCCCCTGGTGGTTTGGGGATTCGAGTGGATCAACCCCCGGCCGGAGGTCCCCATCGCCCAGGTGAACCTGTTCGGCATCCGGGGACGCACCCGGCGGGGCCGGCCCTACACCTCCGGGGTCTACCCCGTCCTCCTGGGCATCACGGCCGTCCAGCGACCCCGTCTGGAGGACTACCGGATGTAGGCCTTCCCGCGGACCGCAGGTCGAGATCAACGGGGCGGGCGAGCCCGGGCCCGCCGGCCGGCGGGC
>CAZIBA010000078.1:0-7780 GCA_964536795.1 uncultured Planctomycetota bacterium
CCGTGGCACACCCGCTTCCCTCACCCCGTCCCTCTCTTAGAGGGAGAGGGAGAACGGCTCCCAATCGTCGGCAGAACTCCCCTCTCCCTTTGGGAGAGGGTTAGGGTGAGGGCTGCATTGCCCGTCGGCCGGCCGGCCGGGGTCACCCAAGAAGACCCCGGGGAGCGATGCGTCCCCCTCCGAGATCGGCGGCGCTGACCTTACTCGGCCAAGGCATTCATCCATAAAGATGTAGGATATGCTTGACAGGTAAGTTACGTCGTGGTATACTTCCACAAGGAACAGTGGAGGGACGAGTTATGGCAAGGCAAAAGGGCTTTGGCGATCTGGTGAGGGAGAAGCGGAGGAGCCTGGGACGCACCCAGGAACAGATAGCCGACGAGGTGCGCGTCCGGGCCGGGTACCTGAGTCGCATCGAAAGGGACAAGGTTCCCCCTCCCTCCGACCAGGTCTGTCGTCGGCTGGAGCGGGTGTTGGGCTTCGAGGCCGGGGAACTGGTTAGGCTGGCCCACCTGGATAGGCTGCCCGCAGACATGCGCAGGCTGGTCTCCTTTCAGGAGGACCTCCGTCAGGCCGAGAGCTGGATCCAGGCGGAACTCATCCGCCTAAGCCGGGAGATACCACTGGAGCTTCCCGAGGACGAGCTGCGCCAGCGCTGGGACCGGGCCGTGGAGAAGCTGGAGGGGAAGCTGGCCGAGCGCTACCGGGGCTGGAGTGACGCCCAGCTCGGTGTGCTGGCCGGAACCCTCCGTCGACTCACCCAGGCCCAGGGTGAGGTGCTGATGGTGCGGGCCGAGCTTTTTAGGCAGATGGCCGCGCGGGAGGCGGGCGGGCGCGACCTGCAGGGGGCCTACGACAGTGGCGAGCTGGCCCGGCTGGTGGAGCGCCTGTCGGGGAACGTGGAGGCGGTAGGCGGACGGGTTCAGCGGGTGCCCGTCATCAACAGGGTGGCCGCGGGCTACCCCAGCGAGTTCACCGACCTGGGCTACCCCGTGGGAGTGGCCGACGAGTACGTCCACTGCCCGGGCATCGAGGACCCCAACGGCTTCGCCATCCGGGTCTGTGGCGACTCCATGGAGCCCCGCTACCGGGAGGGTGACATCCTCATCATCTCCCCGGCCGCGCCCGTGAGCTCCGGTGACGACTGCTTCGTCCGCATCGAGTCCACCCACGAGAGCACCCTCAAGCGCGTCTTCTTCGACCCCGAGGAACAGATCAGACTCCAACCCCTCAACGAACGCTACCCACCCCAGGTCCTCCCCCGCGACCAGGTCAGCGCCCTCTACCGCGCCGTCAAACGCATCGAAGACCTCTGAGGGGAAGGGCTGCTTTCTGCGACGCCGGGGTGGAATTCACCACAGAGCCACGGAGGACACAAAGAACAGCAACAGAAGAAGGGGTGCGATTCACCACAGAGGCACAGAGTACAGAGAGATGAAACTCGACCAAGTGACCGAGCAGATCATCGGTGCCGCCATCGAACGGATTCACGAGCGGTGTTCGCTGACTCATCGCAAAGCGCCTGACGGAGCTCCTTCCGGACTTGAGGGAGAGGCAAGGGGCTCAAGCCCCTTGTCTGCATGCGATGAGCCCGTTACTGTCCCAAGGCGGAGAACGCGCTTTTCATGCAGACCCCTGGCTGGGTAAGTGCAAGGTCGGGTTGCTCATCAACTTCAACGAGCCCGTCCTGAAGGACGGCATTCGCCGACGGGTTCTGTAGGTGCTCTGTGCTCTCGGTGTCTCTGTGGTGAGAAAGGCTGTTCGAGCGGCAAAGAAGAGTCAGACCGTTGGGTGCAGGACGTGGTCGAGGGGGTAGACAGGAAACCCCGGCTTAGGACACGTGGCCAGAGAGGAGAAAGACCGGATGCCTTGGGTCAAGGAGGAGCTGTGTGTGGGTTGTGGCGTATGCGTTGAGGAGTGCCCGGTTGAGGCCATCTCGATGGTGGAGGAAGTGGCAAACATCAACGACGAGGAGTGCATTCGCTGCGGCCGGTGTCACGATGTCTGCCCGGAAGAAGCGGTCCGGCACGACGGCGAGAAGATACCGGAGGAGGTAGAAGGGAACCTGGAGTGGGTTCGTCGGCTGCTGGAGCACTTCGACACAAGTGAGGAAAGGCGGGGCTTGGTGGAACGGATGAAACGTTACTTCGTCAAAGAGAAGAAGGTCGCCGAGCAAACCATTGACCGGTTGGACTCGCTGAGCCGGGAGCTCTGATTCACGAGGCACAGGTGCTGACCTGCCGCAGGTTGGCCCAGTGCAGGGCCGTTCTGCTGACCGACCTCGACGCGCCCCTCTTGGAGAACGGCATTTGCCGACGGGTTCTGTAGGCGTTCTCTGTGCCTTCCCGCCTTCGGCAAGCCTTCGGCGGGCAAGCTGTGTCTCCGTGGTGAGAGTGGAAGCCAAGACATGCTGAGTGAGCGGGAGATGCTGCGGGCGGTGGATGAGCTGACGGGGAAGGTGCGCGAGCGCATCGCCTCGGAGCCCATGACCCCGCTGGAGCGTCTGCGGATGAGCGGACGGTTCGAGGAGCCGGACCGGGTGCCCATCCTGCTCCAGATTCACGAGTACGCCGCCCGCGCCGCCGGCCTCCCGGTGAAGACCATCTGCACCAGCCCCATCGCCCACGTCTACAGCCAACTGCTCGCGCTCGACCGCTACGGCCACGACCTCCCCTGCGCCTTCGCCGACGTCTACAACATCGAGGCCGAGGCCCTGGGCTGCACCCTCCACTACCCCGGCGAGACCTTCCCCGAGATCGCCGAGCGGGCCGTCACTGAGCCGGGCGACCTGGCCAAACTCACCATCCCCGACGGCACCCGGGCCGCGCGGATGCCCTGGGTGTTGGAGGTGAACGACATCCTGGGGGAGAAGTTGGGGGACGTGATGGGCATCTACGGCGCGGTGAGCGCTCCCTTCTCGGTCGCTGCCAACCTGCGGGGCTTCGAGCAGCTCTTGG
Source organism: uncultured Planctomycetota bacterium (assembly GCA_964536795.1). GTDB lineage: Bacteria > Planctomycetota > DG-23 > CBDVDV01 > CBDVDV01 > CAZIBA01. The sequence continues at coordinate 2,958 of CAZIBA010000078.1, forward strand.
TGGACATGTACGACGACCCCGACTTCGTTCACGCCCTGATGGACTTCGTGACCGAGGTGGTCGTCAGTTTCGGCAAACTCCAGGTGGAGCGGGGGGCGCAATCGACCACGCTCATCGACGCCTGGGCCGCGCCGCCGCTCTTGAGCCTGGAGCTGTTTGACGAGTTCGTGCTCCCCTACACGGCCCGGGCCTTGGGGGCGCTCAAACCGCCCGGGGTGAGCTGGGGAGGCATCTGGGGGTGCAGTCACCTCAAGGACTGGCGGAGCCTCATCCGCCGGGTCATCGCAGCGGGTTCCGGGAACGTCCGCGCATTCGGACTGGACACCGAGCGGGGCGTCGATCTCGGGGAGATGAAGGAGCTCCTTACCCGCCATCGGCGGCCCATGCTCTGCACCATCACCGCTGAGCTGATGCACTCCGGCCCGCCCGAACGCATCGCCGAGAAGACCAGAGAGTACATCCAGAAAGCCGCGCCCGGCGGAGGCTTTGTCATCTACGCGGCCATGGTCCCCATCGAGACCCCACCGGAGCACCTGGACGCCTTCATCTCAGCCGCCCGCACCTTCGGCACCTACCCCATCGAGCAGGACAGACCATGAGGGCCGACACGGGAAGAGCGTTCGTCGCATTCGTCTGGGTTCCAGGTGTTCACACCGAGAAGGGGGCGTAGGGAATGAGGAATGGAAGCAGAAGGTACAAGCTCGTCTGGACGAGCAAATGGCCTCACTGGAGTTACCGGAGGGTTTGGGAGCCCCTTTCGAAGTCGAGGCGGTGTGGTTCGCCGTCGCCCCACCACCAACGCGCGACCTCGATAACTTCGGGCTCAAGTACGTGCTCGACGCGATAACCAGGACGGGGAAGCTTTGGCAAGATGACGACATCGCCAATGTGCGAAGAATAGACAGCCTGGTCATTCTCGTAGCAAACGAGACTGAGGAACGCCTTGAAGTGCGCGTGTTTGCCGCAAGGCAAGGGGCTTAAGCCCCTTGTCCTTTCGCTCTGCAGTGGCACACCCAAGCTGCTGCCCGCCAGTTCGGCACCTACCCGGTAAGAGCGGATTAGCTGTGCCCGGGCGGGTCTTGCCTGTCGTGAGCCCCGTCGAACGGTCCCGCCCGGAGTTCTTGTGGAAAGAGGCTGGGTGCCACGGGTGGCTCGCCGAAGGCAGACCACCCGTGTGAAGATCACGGGCACTCACTTCGCGGGTGCCCCTGCCACCCCACCTTTCCCAGACCCCAGTACACGGCCGGGCAAGCCTGTCCGCCATAGCCCGGAAGGGCGAAGGCGGGGTTCGACAAAGTCAATTGCTCACCCCGCCCTGAGCTTGCTTGCGGTGAGTCCTGTCGAACCGTCGAAGGGCGGAACCGGCCGTGGCACACTCGCCACTCCGCGAGGCACGAGTTGGCAAAGGTGGGAGTGCCCGTGGGTTGCCGATGGTGTTCCCTCCCGGTGTCGAAAGACACCTGTCGTTTCCTTTGACAGCACCGCTGGCGGGGCGGTAGACTCGTGAGCATCCTGGCAGCCGACAGAACACGGGGTGGCTCACCATGGGCATCGGGAAACGCGCCGAAGCTTTCGCTGTCCGCCAGGCGCTGCGTGGCGTCCTCCGGATGCTCCCTCACATCAGTGACGAGACACTGCTCTCCTTCGCCGAGAGTCGCCTGGACACCATCCCCCGCCCTGAGGGGCGGGCCTACATGGAACACCTGCTCCTGCAGGGGAAACGGGCCCTGGCCGAGGCCTGCCCGGCCTGTCGCGGCAAGGGTGCGGGAAGCTTTTTCGTCAACTCACTGCTCTTCGGCTGGGAGCGTCGAGAGGCCTTCCACGCACGGGAGGGCTTCTACCCGCCCTACTTCTTCGTCATCAGCCCCACCACCGGCTGCAACCTGCGCTGCACGGGCTGCTACGCGGGACAGTACGGGGGGCACCGGGAACTGAGCCACGAGCTGGTCCGGCGCATCCTGAATGAGGCGAAGGAGCTGGGGATATTCTTCATCACCATATCCGGTGGCGAGCCCTTCGTCTGGCCGCCCGTGTTGGAGGTTTTTGAGGAGTTCCACGACATCTACTTCCAGGTCTACACCAACGGGACGTTGCTCGACGATGCCCTGGTCGGCAAGCTGGCCGAGCTGGGGAACGTGCTTCCCTGTATCAGTGTGGAGGGGTTCGAGGCCGAGACCGACGCCCGTCGGGGCAAGGGTGTCTTCCAGCGGACGATGGGGGCCATGCGTCGGCTGCGGGAGGCCGGGGTCATCTTCGGCTTCTCCTGCACGGCCACCAGACAGAACAACGAGCTGGTGGTGAGCGACGAGTTCCTGGATTTCTGCGCCGAGCAGGGCTGCTTCCTGGGTTGGTACTTCAACTACATCCCCATCGGCCGGAAACCCAACGTGGAGCAGATGCCCACACCCGAGCAGCGGGAGTACCGACGGGCCCGCCTGGAGGCGGTCCGCTACAGCTACCCGATGGTGCTGGCCGACTTCTGGAACGACGGTCCCCTCATCGGCAGCTGCATCGCAGGTGGCTCCTCCTACTTCCACATCAACGCCCAGGGCGACTGTGAGCCCTGTGTGTTCGTCCACTTCGCCGTGGACAACATCAAGGAGAAGTCGCTCGCCGAGGTCCTGGGCTCGGGCCTGTTCCGGGACATCTGCAGCCGACAACCTTACCACAAGAACCTGCTGCGACCCTGTATGATCATCGACAACCCCTACGTGCTCCGTGACGTGGTCAAGCGTCACCGCGCTCGGCCCACCCACCCCGGGGCCGACGCCGTCATCACCGAGCTCGCCGGCTTCCTCGACGACTACGCCCGCCGGTGGGGCGAGGTCTCCGACCCCAGTTGGTACCGCGAGTACGCCGAGGGACGGGAGCAGGCGGCCCAGCAGGGCGCACCCTCAGTAAGCCAACTGCACGAACAGTCGGCGGGCGGACGCTGAGCTTGTGCCTCGAACCGTCGGCGGATTCCCCGGAACCACCCGCAACCGACGGACCGTGGCTGTGACGGTGCGCGGTGGTTGCTTCCCGCCGTCACCGGGCAGGCGTGTTCGCGGTGGGGGAGGCGGCACTGGGCGGTTTCAGGAACCACTTGTCGGCGACCCTGATCCAGTTGAGTTTCAGGGAGATGAACTTCCCGGTCCCGCCCGAGCCGGGACGCCTGTCGGTGCACTCGATAACGACCTCGGTGTCGGCCCGCTGGCGGTCCTGGTGGTAGGTCACCTTCAGTGTCCTCATATCCCGGAAGCGGGGCTGGTAGACGCCCGGTTCAGCGCCCATAAGCTGCTGATAGAGAGCGTCGCAGTCCACCTGCTCACGGGAGGCCGGTGGGAAGTACCAGCGGAGGGCTTGAGGGTTGAACTCGCTGAGGACCTCGTGAATGAGCCGATCGACGGCGAGCTTGAGGTAGAGGTTGTCCGTCTCCTCCTCGGAGAGGGGTGCGTACTGGGAGCCCTGTCCCCAGGTTTGACAGCCGACGGCGACCACCAGCACCAGCACGACCAGAATCGCCAGCGATCGCCGAGGGCCAGCCGGCCCGGCCATTTCAGACGGCCCTGCGAGTTCCGTCATCACGTCCGTACCCCCACGTCCCGAGCTACCCCGCAGCCGCAGCGTCGCGCACCAGTGCCAGGTCGCGGGCGGCGTTCTTCCACAGGACCTCCAGGCCCTCGCCCTCAGCAGGGGGGTCGGTGAACTCCACGTTCACCCAGCCCTGGTAGCCCTTCCCGGCCAGCTTCTTCACCACGGGCAGGAACTTCTCCTTTCCCCGACCGCCCACGTACTGGACGTGCGCGTGCACGACGGCGTCGTAGATGTCGTCCACGCCCTCGGCCGGCTCCTGGCCCAGGAAGCCCTGGTAGAGGATGCGCAGGCGCGGTGAGGCGACCGCTTCGAGCAGCCGCCGGCAGCCTGCGAGCGTGTCGGAGAGGTTGTTGCCGTGGGTCTCCAGGGCGAAGGTGACGTCTGTGCCGGCCTCCTCTATCTCTGCAGCGAGCTGGCGGTAGGCGTCGATGGTCTGCTCCCACTGGGCCTCGGCGGCCTGGGCGCTGGGGGCCAGGTTGTCCAGTGAGGTGACGGGCTGCTGGCGGAAGTCTTTGAGGTCGATGTGGACCGAGGTGAGTCCGCGGACGTAAGGGGCGCCGAGCAGGTCGGCGTAGCGGATGAACCGACGGGCGACGGCCATCGAGGCATCCCACTCGGCCTGGCTGCCCGTGAAGCAGAAGTAGGGGGTGATGCAGGGGATGCCCAGGCCCAGCCCGCGGGCCTGCTCGGCCAGTGCGACGAGCTCCTCGTCGGGCTTGCCGTCGATCTGGGGTCCCCAGACCTCCACCCCCTCGTAGCCTGTCTCGGCCACGCGGGGCAGAATCTCCTCGATGGGCAGTTGATAGCGCACGTTGATGGTGCCGAAGCAGAACTTCATAGTCACCCTCTCCTCCCGACCGGGGACGAACTCGCTTACGCAGAGGCACACCCACCTCGGACTGCCTCGATAGTAGCAGCCCACCTCTGCCGCTGGCAAGAAAAAGCTCCCGCGCGGCCCGGGCGGGGTGCACGTAGGTCTTGTGGGGGGGCGCCGGCCCGCCGGCCCGGGCGCCCGTACTGGTCGAAGCCCATCACGGTGTTGGCGGACAGGAATGTCCGCCCTCCCGAAGGAGGGAGGCCGGGCATTCTTGCCCGGCAGGGGTGGCACGGACACCGGCGAAGCCAGTGTCCGTGGGATACACCCGCCAGCTCCGCTGCCTTCACGGCCGGGCCGTTCGACGGAGCTCACGACAGGCAAGCCTGTCCGCCATAGCCCGGAAGGGCGAAGGCGGGGTTCGACAAAGTCA
>CAZIBA010000079.1:0-7770 GCA_964536795.1 uncultured Planctomycetota bacterium
GGCGCAGAGGGCCTGGTTGGAGCAGATGTTGGAGGTGGCCTTTTCCCGGCGGATGTGCTGCTCCCGGGCCTGCAGGGCGAGGACGAAGGCCCGACGACCCTCCCGGTCCCGGGTGGCCCCCACGATGCGGCCGGGCATCTTGCGCATCAGCTCCCGCCGACTGGCCAGAAAGCCCAGATACGGTCCCCCGAAGGAGAGCGGCAGGCCCAGGCTCTGTCCCTCCCCGGTGGCCATGTCCACCCCCATCTCACCGGGGGTCTTCAGCAGTCCCAGGCTGATGGGGTAGACCGAAGAGATGACCAGGGCGCCCACGTCGTGGGCCTGGCGGGCCACGTCGGTGAAGTCGTCCACCACGCCGAAGAAGTTGGGGTTCTGGAGGATGACGGCGGCGGTACTGCCGTCCACCTCCCGGGCGATGTGGGCCCGGTCGCTCTGGGCGTGGCTGGGTGGGATTTCGGCGAAGTCGATGGAGAGGTTGCTGGTGTAGCAGGCGATCATCTTGCGGTAGATGGGACTGACCCCGCCGTCCATCACCACCCGACGACGGCCCGTGACCCGCAGTGCCATCATCACCGCCTCGAAGAGCGCCGTGCCCCCGTCGTAGAGGGAGGCGTTGGAGACCTCCATCCCGGTCAGCCGACAGACGGCCGACTGGTACTCGTAGGTGGCCTGGAGCACGCCCTGGGAGAGCTCGGGCTGGTAGGGGGTGTAGGCGGTGGAGAACTCGCTCCGGCCGGCCAGGGCATCCACGGCCGAGGGGATGAAGTGGTCGTAGAACCCCCCACCCAGGAAGCTCACCAGGTGGGTGGCGTTCTTGGAGGCCAGGTGGCGCAGGTGCTGGCGAACGGCCCACTCCGAGCGGCCCGAGGGGAGGTCGAGCTCCGGGGCTCGCAGCTCCACCGGGATGTCGGCAAAGAGCTCCTCCATCGACTCCACGCCGATGGTGGCCAGCATCTCCCGCCGTTCGGCTTCAGTGTGTGGGACGTAGGTCATCGCCACCTCCTCCCCCACTACTCTGCGCGGCCCGCACGGGCGAAGTCCGTCCTCTGTAAGGACAGACCTTTGGTTCGACCGGGCTCACCACAGGCAGGTCTGTCCGTCGGACAGGTCTAAAGACCTGTCCCTACAGGGCTTCCTCGGCCAGGAGCTGCTCGTACTCGTCGGCCGAAAGGAGGCCGTCGTGCTCGTCCGGCCCGACCCCGCTGACCCGGCAGAGCCAACCCTTTCCGTAGGGGTCCTGGTTGACGAGTTCGGGGTTGTCGGCCAGGGCCGAGTTGACCTCGGTGACGGTGCCACCCACGGGGGCGAAGACGTCGCTGGCGGCCTTGGCCGACTCCACCACCGCGAACTCCTTCCCCTGGGTCAGGTGCGCCCCCACTACAGGCAGCTCGACGTAGGTGATATCACTGAGGGCCCGCTGGGCGTAGTCGGTGATGCCGATGGTGGCCCGTTCACCCTCCACCAGCACCCATTCGTGCTCTCTGGTGTATTTCCGGTCCTTGGGTACCATGCTGCCTCCCACGCTGTGCGTCGCCCTTCCCCCGGCCCACCCGACGGGACATATTACCGCCTCCCCGGCCTCAAGTCAACGCAGCCACCGAGAGCAGAGCGTATCGTATTCCGTGCGCGGGGGGTTCGGCTGCTGCCGGAGGGCAGGGGAGTTGTGGCCGTGCTGCTGCGGTGATTTGAGCAGTCAGAGCGCGCGTTCTTGCGTATACTATCTTGGGCGGTCGCGTGGAGTTGAGTAGGACTCGTCTGGTCTGAGGAGGCTCCTGCCATGGCTGTCTTGCGGGCGCACGATCTCCCGGAGCTGCCGGCCGGTTCCGCCTTGCAGGTGGAGGAGACGTTCGACGGTCTGGAGCTTCACTGGCCCAACCCGGGCGGGGACGTGGCCTGGAAGCGCTTCGTGGCCGGCCTGCTCGTTGCTCTGGCGGGGCTGTGGGTCATCGGTACCATCTTCTTCGCCGGCCAGTTGGCCCGGGCCATCGGCGAGCTCGGCGGCTTTGGGGACATTGGCCTATGGGGCGTGTCGCGGGTGCAGTGGGGTGTGTACGTGATCCTGGCGATCTGGGCTAGCCTCTGGCTCCTTATCGCCGTCGTCCTGGCGCTGGGACTGTTCCGGTTGCTGGCGCCCCGGCAGCAGGAACGTCTGCTACTGGGCCGTCGTCTGCTCGAGCACCACCAGGGCACCCCGCCCTTCCGGGTCGTCACCTGGCAGTGGAAAGGCGTGCGGGCCCTGTTCTCGCGCCGAGGCGAGCTCCTCCGGACCGACGCAGCCAAGGCCACCGTCAAAGGCATCGGCCTGGTGGAGGACGGCCTGAAGGAACGTCTGCTGCTGGACCTGGGCACCGTGAGCGTCGAGGTCGGGGAGCACCTCCGCCGCGACGAACGCTTGTGGCTGGCCCAGGTGCTTCGCGTCTGGTTGAGAGCCCGGTGAGGTGGGGTCATGGCCAGACTCACCCTGAGAGAGCTGCCCCCACGGCCCGTCGGCTCCGCCATCGAGGTCGAAGGGACTTATGATGAGGTGCAGCTTTGCTGGCCAAACCCGGGGGACGATTGGCTGGCCCGGCACGTCTGGGCGTTTCTGTGGTTCGGCGTCTGGCTTTTCGGCACGCTCGCGGTCCTTACGGAGACCCTCCGCGTAGTAAGGGGACGAGGCGTCGCCGCCTGGGTCCTGGCGCTTTCACTCGTCGCAGTCGTTGGTGGCGGCAGCGTCGTCGTGCTCTTCGTGGGCAAGCTCCTGACCCCGCGCCAGCCCGAGACCTTAATCCTCCGGAACAGAGAGCTGTCTCACAGAAGAGGAACCGCGCCGTTCAAAGGATCGCTGATTGCCTGGGTGCGTCAATGGGAATGCTGGGCCAGCACGTTCGCAGCGCTCCGGCAGCTCGAGAGCACCAGCGCGGAACGAGAGGAAGTGACGGGCGTGAGCCTGGAGGGCGGGGTGGGGTGGGGTAGCGTGACTGTCCAGGTTGGTGAGAAGCGGGTCCCGGTCGGTGAGTACCTCAACTGGCCGGACCGCGAATGGCTGGCTGAGGTCATCCGTCTCTGGTTGGAGAAGACCTGACTCTTCCCACGTAGCCGTACGGGCCGGCCAAACACGTCGACCCGTACGGTTCTTGTCCTGGAGTCTATTCCCCCTCGGCAACCACCGTGGCCATGTAGACGGAGCCGTGGGTGCTGCCGGCAGCGCTGTGGACGTGGAAGTAGGTGGCTGGACCATCCTCCCAGCAGGCGTTCCTGACGCCATAGGGGAAAGCCCTCCCCGCGGCATCCAGGTAGTCCTTCTTTCCGGTCATCCGGTACGCGTAGGCCAGGGCATCGGCCACCATGATGTTGTAGTGGGCGCAGGTGCCCTCACGGTCCACCCGGCCGTCCGGATGGACGGTGACGGTGTAGGCTGCGCCATTCTCACCCCGGGGGTCCACCGACCGGGCGATGACGTCCGCGTGGGCCAGGAAGGACCGCCGGGCGAGCTCATCGTCCGGGAAGACTTCACAGTAGCGGTGGAGCGCCAGTGCGTAGAAGGTCATGGACCAGAGGGAGGCGCTGTAGGTCTCACCGGGGGGTGCCTGGCCGCCAAAGGCGCTCTCCTTCACGCACCAACGGGCCCGCTCGGCGAAGCGCCCTTCACCGGTCAGCAGGTAGGCGTCGACCAGCCTCTGCATCGTCCCCGCGTGCCCCCTAACACCCATGGGAGCGAAGTCCGAATCAGGTGGTTCCTCCTGTGGAGACATGTACGGGGCCAGGGCATTCTCGGCCCGCTCGAGGAAGGATTCGTAGGCTTTCCAGTCGCCCGTCAGGTAGTAGAGGTTGATCGGCCCCCGAGCGGCGAAGGACAGGTCGCGGGTGAAGTGGTTGTAGTTTCGGTGTGGGTTCTCGTGGCCGGGCTCGTCGTGGAGGGAGTGGGCCCAGTTGCCGCCTTTGAGGAAGTGGAGTTCGGGGTAGTGGGGCGCGTGGAAGGTGTCGATGTCGGCGGCGTGGATGGCCGCGGCCCGGAACAGGCGCAGCCACTCCCGACGACCCGTCCGCGTGTACTGGCGCAGCATGCACATGTCGAAGTCGTACTTCAGGTTCCACTGGCCGGTCTCCGCTTCGAAGTCGATGGGCACGTCGCCGTAATCCATCCAGCCGTAGAAGTCGAGGGCCTCAATCTGACTGAGGAGGCACCGCCTCCTTCGTACTGCACCACCGACGCGTCCGAGAGAAGCTTCCCTCGGACTGGCCCTGCTTACCGTCGAGTCAAGCGAAGCTTGGAGGCTCCGCCTCTCGCCCGTGAAACCCTCAGGGAAGGCACCGATGGCCGACAGGTTCCGCACCTCGTAGGCGGGGAAGCGCTCCGGGTCGTAGGGGTGGAGCACCCCCAACACACCGGTCTCGGCCCACCACTGGGCCGACGCCTCCAGCAGAAGCGGGTCACTGAAGGCCTGGGCCACAGCGGCCCCCTCGGCCGGGTCCCGGCCTGGGCCGTGGAAGTCGAAGAGCATGCGGTGGGTCTTGTGCTCGCCGGGACGAAGTGGGAAGTCGCCCGCGTAGCGGCCGGGAAAGAGCTTCACCTCCACGTCCCCCGGCTCAGCCCGGAGACCCTTGGGGAAGTTCTGCCAGAAGTCCCGGACGGTCACTCCCACGCCACCGGCTGGCCCGCTCACGTCGAGCCAGCCGACAGCCTGTCGCCCCTCGGCCGCCACCTCTTCGCCCTCGTACACACGGTAGCCGGGGAAGCTCACGTAACTATTGGGCCGGGGGTGGTACTCGGCCTGCCGGTAGCGGTCCCAGTGGTCGGTGCCGCTGGAGTCCTGGTAGAGCTCCACGGGCTCCTTCAGGCTGCCGGTGAGCACGGGGGACCGGGCGTCTCCCAGCAGCGCCCAGTGTGGGTCCTCGCCGGTCCGCAGCGGAAGGCGCAGGGCGAACTCGTCGAAGAAGACGGTGTTGGGGGTGCCTATTCGTGCGTTGCGGACGTTGCCGGTCTCGGTGCGACCTGAGTGGTCGTTGTTCTCCAGGGTGAAGTCGAGGCGCACCTTCGACGAACCGGCGTAGAAGTGGTACCAAGCGGTGAACTCCAGGGCCGGGGCCTGGCCCAGGCCGACACTCCCCTTCAGCTCGATCACGGTCCGGAGCGGCCCGCCCTCCCGGACGCAGCTTGAGAAGATGGCCTCGGCGTGGGCCGTGGAGCCGGCGGGTACCGTGCTGAAGGTGAAACTGTCGCCTTTCCGGGCCTGTCGGTAGACGAGCCAGGCGTCTTCCGGGAGGATGAGTCGGCCACTTCTGGAGCGGAACGCCCCGCCCCAAGAGGCTTCACCCGTTCCGTCGGCCCCGGTGACCGAGCCGGCGAGTTCGAAGTGGTTCGCGTCGTCGGTGAAGGTGAGGGTCCAGTCCTCGGCCGGGGCTTCGCGGGAGGCTTCGGCGTAGATGAGGTGGTGGTCGCCTTCGTTCGCCGAGTCCGGGATGGCCCGCGTCACCGTGCGTCCTATCCCACCCAGGACACCCCCCGAGGCCGGGGAGGGGGACTCAACGAGCGCGGTACCGTCGGACAGGGCAACGGACTGAAAGAGCCCAAACCGCTTCCGGCTGAGGACGAACCGAGCTGCACCCGTATCCACGATGTAGCGGTCGGGCTCCTCCTCGACTTCCACCGGCGAAGCCACCGTCGCCTTGGCCCCGACCCCCGGGCCAAACTCCAGCACGTACTCCTGGCGTCCCCCGGCGGGCAGGTCGGCCTGGAAGTCCACCAGCACCCAGCGGATGCTTCCTCCCGGACGCCAGTGACCCGTCACCCGGAACTGAGCGGGGACCTGCTGGCCATCGGCCGAGCGCACCAGGCGCAGTCCTCGGACGTCGCTGGCGGCTCCCCTGGGCAGCGGGATGCCCGTGGTCACGGGCTCGACGACGCGCTCGACCCCCGCCGTCTCCCGCAGGAGGAGCTGTACCCGTCTGCTCTCCTCGGCCAACGCGGTCCCCGTGACCATCACAGAGACGCCCAGCAACAGGAGCCAACGCATAGCCACGTCCCCTTCGTAACCTCGCGTGCGGTCCGGCAGAGAGATTCGCCGGAGCTTCACCTACGTCCCTCCATATAGCCCTGAAGACCGGGCGAAGCAAGCGCCTGTGCCACGGCGGGGCTCGTCCCGCCGTGCTACGTTCAGCACGGCCCGTACGGGCAGGAGCACCGCGGGGGGAGCCTGTCCGCCATGGCCACCAAGGGCGAAGGCGGAACCGGCCGTGGCACTCCGGAGCTGGAGGGGGGATTGACGGGGAGGCCCTCGTGGAGTAGAAGAAGGGGAGCGCGGGGTCGTGTCGGCTCCGGGCAGGGCAAGTGACTTGCAGCTCAACCTCCCCCTGGTCGAGAGGAGACCGTGTGATGAGGTGTGGCCGTGTGGTTGTGCCGGCGATGATGGTAGCTGTGGCAATGGTTCTGGCCGGGGTCGTGTGGGCAGCGCCCGAGACGCCGAAGGTGGAGCGGGTGAAGCCCCTCGGGGACGACCCCCTGAAGTCGGCGCCCGGTGTCTTCTTCCACGAGGACCTGGAGACCATCAAGGAGCTCAAAGAGAGCTTCCACGACCAGGGCCTGGACGAGGGCCGGTTCCGCATCAGCGAGGTCGATCCCTTCGGCGGGAAGAGGTCCATCCAGCAGACCTACAAACCGCTCGCAGAGGTGGCCGAAGGCGCAGACCCCGGCAACGCCGGTTGGGTCTGGCGTTACTTCGGCGACAACCCGCAGAGCAGCAAGACCAGAGGTGGCCCCCAGGTACGAACGGCCGTCGCCCGCTGGTACCACAAGTTCGAAGAGGGCTTCACCCCGCGCGATGGCACCGACTTCCCACCCAAGATGGCCCGCATGCGCTGTTTCAAGGCGGAGGAGTGGGGAGCCTGGTACACGATCCTCTACTGGATCGGTGGTGAGGACGGTCACATCTCCATCGAACGACACACCCGGGCCCCCGGAGCCCACCGCGAGTGGGTACCCAACCACTACTGCCAGTGGTTCTTCTCCCGGCCGGAGAACGTGGGCCGGTGGATTCACTTCGAGCTCCGCGTGGCCCTGGGTGAGGGGACGCGCTCCGACAGCATCCAGGCCTGGGCCGACGGCACCCTCATCTGTGACGTCACCAAAGACGACACCGCAGCTGGCTTCAAGGAGCTCGGCCTGAACGCGATGAGCTGGGACTGCTACTGGAACGGGGGCAGCCCCCGGAAGCAGTCGCGCTTCTACGACGACCTGATGCTCTCCAGCCAACCCATCGGCCCGGCCCGCACGGGCCGGAATCCGGTCATCGTCAAGGCCGCCTCTGAGGACGTACAGACCTGGGAGGTGGAGGTGGCCCAGGCCGCGCAGAAGCCCTTGGCGACGGCGCAGTCGGTGGACGGGGTCGTCACCAAGCACCGGCCGGCCGAGTTCGATTGCACGGTGGTGTGGAAGGGAAGTGGCGAGGGCCGCGCCAACGAGGTGGCGGCCAGGGCAGACACGGGTGAGTTCGTCGGACCCCTTGCCGGCAAGGACGGCTTGGCCCCCAACACCCTCCACCTGGTACGTGTCAGGCAGCAGGACTCAAGGGGGGCCTGGTCCGACTGGTCCCGCTGGCACGCGGCCTTCGCCACGACCTGGGCAGAGGGAACGGCCCAAGCCGACCGCACCCCACCTGCGGGCTATCTCCTGGGCCACGCCGCCGAGTAAGGAGCCGGGGGCTGCACCAGAACAGTTCAGCGGGTGTGCAAGAGTGCAAGAAGAGAAAGCCAACCGATGCTGATCGGTGATGAGGACCTTTTGGTGGAACT
>CAZIBA010000080.1:0-7760 GCA_964536795.1 uncultured Planctomycetota bacterium
GGGCCGAGCGTGCTGTCATCCGGGGGTTTGACTACCTCCGGCGGACGCAGCGCGCTGACGGCGCGTGGCTACCTCTCTGGTTCGGCAACCAGGCCGCCCCCGAAGAGGCTCCGCCTCTCTCGTCTTGCCCATCGAGCAGTCCAGAAGACAAGGGGCTTAAGCCCCTTGCCTCTCGGGCAGGCACTGCCTACGCGCGAGACAAGCGAAGCTTGCAGGAGAACCCGGTCTACGGAACCGCGCGGGTGCTGCTGGCGTACGCCGACGCCCTTCGACTCCGCTCAGGGCGGCCTGAGCAATTGACCTTGTCGAAGGCCGCCGGGACGGCCAGCAGTCCCGAAGCCCGTAGGGGGGTTGGCTACCTCCTCCGTTCTCAGGGGTGTGACGGCGGCTGGGGGGGCGCCCGGGGCGTGGCCAGCTCCGTGGAGGAGACGGCCCTGGCCGTCCAGGCCCTGGCAGGACGAGCTGACGAGCCGGAAGCGAGTGCCGCCTGCCTGCGGGGGGCTCGATACCTGGCTGGGCGAATGGGTGAAGGAGGTCTTCCCGAACCCGTGCCCGTGGGGGTCTATTTCGCCAAGCTCTGGTATGCGGAGAAGCTGTATCCTATCATCTGGACCGTGGCAGCCCTGGGAGCCTTCTTGGGGGGAGAGGTCTGGGCAGGGGCGGGCAGGCAGCCGGCGACGAGCAAGGACCACAACTGACGAGGATCGATGAGCGAGGCGATGAGGAATGCTGGCAGAGCGGCCTCACAGACAAGGGGCTTAAGCCCCTTGTCTCACCAGGCCGGTGAGGCGAAGTTGGTCCCGCTGGAGGCCGAAGTTAGGGGGAGAATCCGGGAGGAGGCCGGGCGGGCAGCGGCCAAGGTCAGCCGACAGCGTCCGCTCACTCGGGCCGAGCTGGAGGAGCTGGGTGGGGACGTCCTAAGACGTCTGAAGGCGGACACCCGCTATCTGGGTTTTGCCATGGTGGCCGTGAGCAATGAGTTCTGGAGGATGCAGTTCGCCTCCGTTCCCCACGAGAGGCGACTCCTGCTGCTGCCCCAGTGCCTGCACAAAGCCGCCCACTGTCGGGGGACCTACGACGCGGTGGGCCTCCACTGTGCTGGCTGCGGGGCCTGCTCCATCTTCGACCTCAAGACCGAGGCCGAGTCGCTGGGCTACCAGGTCCTGGTGGCCGAGGGCACCCCGGCCGTGGTGGAGCACCTGCTGGATGGTCGGGCCGACGCTATCATGGGTGTGGCCTGCCTGGACTCGTTAGAGAAAGCCTTCGAGCGGGTGCTGGCGGCCGGCTTCCCCCACGCGGCCGTGCCTCTGCTCACCGACGGGTGCTCGGAGACCACGGCCGAACTGGACGTGGTCCGGACCTGGATGCACCAACGGGTGGAATCGGCGGACGTCAAGACGCGCACCTACGCCCCCTTGCTTCGGGCAGCCACGTCGCTCTTCGCCGAAAGGGAGTTGAGGGTCCTCCTTGACCCCTGCCTCAGGTGGGCAGGTGCAGAACAGCGCTTGGGGGAACCCAGGCCCTCACAGGTCACCGACGCCATCGCCCTGGACTGGCTTGGCCAGGGGGGAAAACGCTTCCGGCCCTTCGTCACCTTGGCCAGTTACGCGGCAATGACCCTGGGCAGCAAGGCCCTGGACCCGGATGCCGACCTCAGCGAGGCCTTCCCCCTGGCCGCGAAGCGCGTGGCCCTGGCCATTGAGGTGCTGCACAAGGCCTCTCTGGTGCACGACGACATCGAGGACGACGATGCCTACCGCTACGGTCGGGAGACCCTCCATCGTCGTCACGGCCTGCCTCTGGCCGTCAACGCCGGGGACCACCTCATCGGCGTGGGCTACCACCTCATCGCCCTGGGCACGGACCAGCTTGGCGCCGACTGCGTGGCCGACATCCTCAGCCAGCTCTCCCAGGCCCACCTGAAGCTCTGCCGGGGCCAGGGAGCGGAGCTCATCCTCCGGAAGCAGGGACGGAGTGACTTGACGGCCCGCGACGTCCAGGCCGTCTACGCCCTCAAGACGGCCCCGGCCTTCGAGGCAGCGATGTACGCCGGCCTGCGTATGGCCGAAGGGCAGGCGGGCCCCGCTCCTACGGGCCGGGCGACCGGAACGTCCCGACGGGTAACCGCTGGGGACGTCCGCTCCTTCTGTCGGTACCTGGGCGTCGCCTACCAGGTTGCCAACGACCTGGACGACTGGCAGGAGGACGGCCACAACAAGCTCGTCAGCGGACAAGACTCGCTCGCCCGCCGACCGACCATGCTGCGCGCCTTCGCCTGGCAGGCCGCCGACGAGGCCGGGCGGGTGGAGCTCTCCAACGTCGCTTCGTCCGACCTGGACGACGCTGAGAAGCTGAAGCACCGGCGACGCCTGTACGAGGAGTTGGGGGTCTTCACGCTGGCGGAACTACTGGTGGAGAAGTACCGGGTGCGGGCCCGGGCCGAGGCCGAGCGGATGGAAGCCCCGGCCCTGCGCGACCTGCTGCACTTCGTGGTGGAGATAGTGCTGTGAGCGTGGGTCGGGCCAACGACTACCTGACGGACCTCGACTGTAGTGTCAGGGACGGTCTGGCCGCTCTTTCCCAACGCTTCCGAGCCCGTCACGCAGACTACGTCCTCCAGGTCCAGAACGCCGACGGCGGCTTTCCCGGCCGCCAGGGACCTTCCGACCTCTACTACACGTGCTTCGCCCTGCGCTGCGCCCAGGTCCTCGGAATCGAAGAAGAAGCCCTCTGGCAGGACGCCGCCCGGTTCCTTGCCCACCACCCCCCGGTCAGGGACGTCGTCGAGTGTTTCTCCACCCTCGAGGCCAGGTCCCTGCTCGACGACCACGCCCTTCGACAAGCTCAGGAAGTTCAGCAAGCTCAGGGCGGGGTGAGCGGAGTCGAAGGGCCTGTCCTGAGCGGAGTCGAAGGGCCTGTCCTGAGCGGAGTCGAAGGGCCTGTCCTGAGCGGAGTCGAAGGGCGGACGTCGTCTGCGGACGTCCTGTCGGTTCTGAAGGACCATCACGTCCCTTCCGGGGGGTACGCCAGGCGACCGGGCGAGGAGGCCAGCGTGTATCACACCTTCCTGGCCGCGCTCTCGTACCGGTTGCTGGGTCGGGAAATGCCCCGGGCAGAGGAAGCACTGGCCTTCGTCCGCTCGCAGCAGCTTCCCAGCGGAAGTTTCACCGACGTGGTTCGAGCGGGCTTACCACAGGTGGTGGGGACTCGGGGACTGGGCTGTGGGGGCGTGAACCCCACCGGGGCCGGCGTGGGCGTACTGGCTACTCTGGCGGCGCTGGAGCCCGCCGGCCGGCGGGCCAGGAAGTCGACGAACTTCATCCTGGCGATGCAGCGGGAAGACGGTGGGTTCGGTGCCCACTGTCAGGTGGCCTTCTCCGACCTTCTCTCCACCTTCACCGCTCTGGTCACGTTGTCTCAAGTCAGGGCTCTGCGACGAGCCCGACTCGCCGCGGTGGCCCGATTCGCCGGAGGGCTGGCCCTCTCGGGGGGAGGGTTCTGCTCGTCCGAGTCGGACGACGGTGCGGACGTGGAATACACCTACTACGGGCTGGGAACATTGGGCCTCCTGGCCTTGGAAGCTGCCGGCGGCCGGAGGGGTGAGGAGTTCAAGGTCAAGTGTAAGTGAGGAGGGGAAGCCAAGGGTGCTCGGAGACTCGCACCTTGGCTTCTGAGGGGGAGGTGGGCGGTGCGGTTAGTCGTCGAGAACGTGCGCAAGGAGTTCGACACGGCCGGGGGGCCGCTGGTCGTCCTGAGCGACGTGTCCCTCGAGCTCTCGCCCGGTGGCACGCTGGCCGTGACCGGGCCTTCGGGCTCGGGCAAGAGCACCCTCCTCAACATTATCGGAACCCTGGAGAAGCCCACCTCCGGCACGGTCAGCCTGGGAGAGTTGGAGGTGACCGCGCTCAGCGGCGACGAGCTGGCCGCCTTCCGCAGCAAGCAGGTCGGCTTCGTCTTTCAGGACCACCACCTCCTGCCCCAATGCACGGCCCTGGAGAACGTGGTGCTTCCGACGCTGACCCTCAGCGCACCGGGCCATGCGCAGGAGCGGGCCGAAGAGCTGCTGAAGCGGGTGGGACTGGCCGAACGTACCGACCACTTCCCCGCCCAACTGTCGGGGGGTGAGCGTCAACGGGTGGCCATTGCCCGGGCCCTGGTCAACGGTCCCCCACTGCTCCTCTGCGACGAGCCCACGGGGGACCTCGACCGCGACACCGGCGACCGGGTGGCTTCGCTCTTCGTGGAGCTGGCCCAGGAGCGCGAGGTGATGCTCATCCTCGTCACCCACAACCTGGAGTTCGCCAACAGGTTCTCAGGGCGCCGGGAACTGTCGGGCGGAGTCCTGAAACCCGTCGAGCACTGACGAGCACTGAGATGAGTCGCTTTTCGGGTCGCGCCCTGGTGGGCCGAAGCCTCGCCTACTACTGGCGGTCGAACGTCGCCGTGGTGCTGGGCGTGGCCGTGGCCGTGGCCGTCCTCGTCGGTTCACTTCTGGTGGGGGATTCGGTCCGCGGCAGCCTCCGCGACCTGGCCCTCCAGCGGCTGGGACGAACCGACCACGCTCTCCTCACCCCAACCTTCTTCAGAGAGGAGCTGGCCGGCGACCTCCTGGCCTCCCCTCCGGGACCCCTCTCGCTGGAACTGGCCGTACCCGCCATCATCCTGGACGCCTCGGCGAGACACGCTTCCTCGGGGGTGAGCATCCCGAGCGTCACGGTGCTGGCCGTGGATGACGCCTTCTGGCAACTCGGCCGCGCCTCCCCTCCAGCCCGGTTGCAGGGACGCAGCATCCTCATCAACCAGAACCTGGCCGAAGACCTCGCGGCGGCCGAGGGAGACGCCATCTTGATCTCCATCGGTCAGCGGGGAGCAGCTCCGGTGGAAAGCCTCTTCGGCCGTCGCGGCAGGACCGACACCGTGCGCTCCCTGCGCACGACCGTGGCCGCTGTGGTGCCAACCGACAACCTGGGACGTTTCACCGTCGAGCTCGATCGGCCCCGACCCCGCAACGTCTACGTCTCCCTGTCCTGGCTTCAAGGCCAGCTCGGCCGTCAAGGCCGGGCCAACGCACTCCTGCTGGCCGTCGGCGGGGACGGCCGGGGGGTCTCCGCCAACGAGCAGGCACTCAGGGACCTGCTGGCGTCGGAGGTCAGACTCGAGGACTACGGACTTCGCCTGGTGCCAAACGAGGCCGGGGGGAGTGTCTCGCTCCAAAGCAACGAGCTGGTGCTTCCGGGAGCGGCCGTCCTGGCCGCCCGCCAGGCAGCTCGCCAACAGGGCCTCCTCGCCCAGGAGACCTCCATCTACCTGGCCAACTCCCTCGCCTTGGTCGGCCGGGGGGAGAAAGGGCCCAGCGTGCCCTACTCGGTGGTGGCCGGGCTGGACCCCCGGGCGGACCCGCCATTGGGCCCGCTGACGATTGCCGACGGAGGCGAGCCCCCGGAGCTGGGCCCGGAGGACATCCTGCTCAACGCCTGGGCGGCTGAGGACCTGGGCGCGGGCCCCGTTGACCGCGTGGAAATGACCTACTACGTCGCCGGGGAGCGGGGAGAGCTGAGCACGGGGACCCGCACGTTCACCCTCCGCGGGGTAGTGGCCATGAGCGGACCCGCCCTCGACCCGGACCTGGTCCCCGACCTAAAGGGCATCACCGATTCCGACAGCGTCGCCGACTGGGACCCTCCCTTTCCCATCGACCTGGACCTCATCAGGCCCAAGGACGACGACTACTGGAAGCAGTACCGCACGGCACCCAAGGCGTTCGTGTCCCTCTCGGCTGCGAGGAGCTTGTGGCTCAGCGCGCACGGGGTCGGTGCCGGCGGGTCAGACGACGCCTTTGCTGGTTGGGTCACCTCGGTGCGGATGGCTTCCAGCAAAGCCGGGGAGGACCTGCCGACCAGGGTCGAGGAGGCCCTCCTCGCTCAGCTTTCACCCGAAACGTTCGGGCTCAGCCTTAGACCGGTGAAGGAACAGGCCCTGGCTTCGGCCGAGGGTTCTACGGACTTCGGCGTGCTCTTTCTCTCCATGAGCATGTTCCTGGTGGCCTCGGCGGCGGGGCTGGTGGCGCTGCTGCTGCGCCTGACGGCCGAGCGACGGGCGAGCCAGTACGGCGTTCTGCTGGCCACGGGCTTCACGTCCAGAGACGCGGCCCGGGTGCTGATGAGCGAGGGGTTGCTGCTGGCAGGGGCCGGGGTGGTCCTGGGGGCGCCTTTGGGGGTGGGCTACGCCTGGCTCATCGTCTTCGCTCTGGGCACCTACTGGCAGGGAGCGGTGGGGGAGTTTGCCTTCGCGCTCCACGTCACCGCCTTCAGCCTCGTCGTCGGCTCCCTCGGCGGTCTGGCCGCGGCCGGGGCTGCCGTCTGGTGGGGGACGCGAGTCCTCAGGCGGACGCGGGCGGTGATGCTTCTGGCCGGCTGGCGGGCGATGTCGGCCCGGCCCGCTGGCTCGGTCAGGCGTCGGGCGCTGGTCGTTGGTGTCGTCGCCCTTTCGGCTGCGGCATTCCTGCTGCTGCTGGCGGGCGTTTTCGGCGTGCTCTCCCCCACGGCAGCCTTCTTCGGAGGGGGCTCGGCCCTGCTCATCGGAGCGTTGGCGCTGGTGTGCGCGTGCTTCGTGCGAAGGGAGGCGTCAGTGAGTCGACCGGCCGGGCTTTCGCTTCCCCGGTTGGCCGTCCGGGGGGCGTCGCGCAACTGGCTGCGAAGCGCGCTCACGGTGGGCCTGGTCGCCTGCGCCAGCTTCCTCATCGTGGCCGTGGCCGCCAACCGCAGGGACCTCAGCCGACTTGACACCAGCCGACCGGACTCGGGCGCCGGCGGCTTCGCCCTGCTGGCCCGCTCGGCGCTGCCCATCTACGTCGACCTCAACTCGGAGGTCGGCCGGAAGAAGCTGGGCTTCCAGCCCCGGGCCACGGAAGCGCTGATGGGAACCCACGTCGTCCCCTTCCGGCTGAGTTCGGGCGAGGACGTGAGCTGCCTCAACCTCCAGCGACCACAGACGCCCCGCGTCCTGGGGGTGCCAGCGGAACTCGTCGAGCGTGACGGCTTCGTCATCAGCGAGGCCCTGCCAGTGAATGGAGGCGAAGCTTACACGTCTAATCCCTGGGAGCTTCTCAATGCCACGCTCACGTCCCCGCCTCCCCCGGCGGAGGAGGAAGCGGCCTTCGACAAGGTCAATTGCTCAGGCCGCCCTGAGCGGCCTTCGACAAGGTCAATTGCTCAGGCCGCCCTGAGCGGAGTCGAAGGGCGGAGTCGAAGGGCGGGGGCCGGGGAGCAGGTGATACCGGCCTTCGCCGACGGCGCCAGTGCCCGCTGGATCCTTCACCTGGGCCTTGGGGATGAGGTGGAGGTGCCCGGCGCCGACGGCCGACCTGTGCGGCTGAGGCTGGTCGGGCTGCTCGCCGACAGCGTGTTCGCCGGTGAGCTACTGGTGTCCGAGGCCCGGTTCAAGGAGCACTTACGGCGCGAGTCGGGGTACCGGTTCTTCCTCATCGAGACCCCGGCCGGCAGGGAGGAAGCGGTGATGACCACCCTGCGGGAGGAGTTGGGTGGGCTGGGCTTCGACGTGGGGAGAACGGCCGACGTCCTGGCCGGTTACGCCCGCGTGCAGAATACCTACCTGGCCACCTTCCAGGCCCTGGGCGGACTGGGACTTCTCCTGGGGACGTTCGGCATGGTCACCGTGCTCCTTCGCGGCGTCCTCGAACGGCGGAGCGAGCTGGCCATGATGCTGGCCCTGGGCTTCCGCAGGGGCCAGCTCGTCGGGGT
>CAZIBA010000081.1:0-3294 GCA_964536795.1 uncultured Planctomycetota bacterium
AGAGCTGCACCGTAAGGGTGGTGCCGATGGCGCTGCCCAGCATCACCGCAAGCCCCTGACGGACCTGGAGCACACCGGCGTCCACCAGGCTGACCAGCAGCACACCGGCCGTGGCGCTGGAGGAGAGGAGCACGGTGATGACCACACCGGCGGCCACGGCCGACAGTCGGTGACGAGCCAACACCTGCAGCAGGGCCCGCAGCCGGGCCACGGCCCCCTCCGCCAGGGCCTCCCGGACAAGCTGCATCCCGTAGAGGAAGAGGGCCAGTCCACCCAGTACCTGGCCCAGCGTGCGCAGCAGCGCCGTCAGCTCCCCCGACACCGTCTCTCCCATCCTCAACAAGGAGCCCGACCTCAACCTTGCTATTGTAGCGCCTGGCCCCCCTTGGGCGAAGGCCCAAGAGGCCAGAGGAGGGTCGGCGGACGCGCCCCGGAGGTCCCGGCCGATTCAGCCGACGTCCGTTCCATACGGACCCGTAGGGACGGGCTCATGCGTAAGTCGGCAAAAACGCTACCCCGCTCCGGGCGGGGCGGGGTAGCGCTGTGCTCCCGTTCAGCCGACGGTCCGTACGGACCTATGGCGACGTCGGCTTCTCCCTTCGCTCACCGGGCTCAGAAGAGTCCTTTGACCCGGCCCTTGGCGTCGACGTCCACGGCCATGAAGGCCGGTCGGCTGGGCAGGCCCGGCATGGTGCGCATCTCGCCGCAGAGGGGGTAGAGGAAGCCGGCGCCCGCTGAGATCCGGATGTCGCGGATGGGGAGCGTCCAGTCGGTGGGTACGCCCTTCAG
This sequence comes from uncultured Planctomycetota bacterium, assembly GCA_964536795.1. Lineage (GTDB taxonomy): Bacteria > Planctomycetota > DG-23 > CBDVDV01 > CBDVDV01 > CAZIBA01. The sequence continues at coordinate 790 of CAZIBA010000081.1, forward strand.
GCTGGGGTCGTGGGAGAGCGACAGGTGGGTCTTGGCCATGCAGAGGGGGAGTTTGTCGTAGCCCATCTGGGCGTAGAGCTTGACCTTCTGCTCGGCGACCGGTGAGTAGTCCACCGCCGCCGCTCCGTAGATCTTGGTGGCGATGGTCTCGATCTTCTCCTTGATGGAGGCGCTCAAGGGATAGAGGAACTTGAACTTGGCGGGCTTCTCGCAGGCCTCGACCACGGCCCGAGCCAGCTTGGCCCCCCCCTCTCCGCCTCTGGCCCAGACCTCCGAAAGATAGGCACCCTCGGCCCCGGCCTCGACGGCCGCCTCCCTCACCATCTCGATTTCCTTCTTGGTGTCCGTGGTGAATTTGTTGACAGCCACCACCACGTTCACCCCGAAGAGCCGGGCGTTCTCGACGTGCTTCTTCAGGTTGCCCAGACCCGCCCTCAGCAGTCCCAGGTCCTCTCGGGTGTAGGCCTTGTCCAGCGGCCGACCGGGCACCACCCGGGGACCACCACCGTGCATCTTCAGGGCCCGCACTGTGCCCACGATGACCACACAGTGGGGCACCAGTTTGGAGATCCGGCACTTGATGTTCAGGAACTTCTCCATCCCACAGTCGGCCCCGAAGCCGCTCTCGGTGACCACGTAGTCGGCCAGCTTGAGGGCGATCTGGTCAGCGATGATGGAGGAGTTGCCGTGGGCGATGTTGGCGAAGGGCCCGGCATGGACGAACCCGGGCGTGTGTTCCACGGTCTGCATCAGGGTGGGTTCCAGGGCGTCCTTCATCAGCACGGTCATGGCACCGGCGGCACCCAGGTCCTCGGCGGTGACGGGTCCGCCCTTCTTGTCTGTGCCGATGACGATACGTCCCAGGCGCTGACGCAGGTCCTTCAGGCTGGTGGCCAGGGCCAGGATGGCCATCACCTCGCTGGCCACGGTGATGTCGAAGCCGGACTGCCGGGGTCGGCCGTCGGTCCTGCTTCCCAGACCGACGATGACGTTGCGCAGGGCCCGGTCGCTCACGTCCACCACCCGGTTCCAGGTGATCTGATAGGGGTCGATGTCAAGCCGCCGCAGACCCAGGCTCTTCAACTGGGCGTCGGTCTGACGGTCCTCGTGCATTATGCGGGCGTCGATGGCCGCGGCCAGCAGGTTGTGGGCAGCCCCCACGGCGTGGATGTCGCCGGTGAGGTGGAGGTTGAAATCCTCCATGGGCAGGTACTGAGCGTAGCCACCGCCCGCGGCCCCACCTTTGATGCCGAACGTGGGTCCCTGGGAAGGTTGACGGATGCAGGTGCAGACGTTCTTGCCAATGTAGGCCAGGGCCTGGGAGAGCCCAATGGTGGTCACCGTCTTGCCCTCCCCCAGGGGGGTGGGGGTGATGGCGGTGACGTCGATGTACTTGCCGTTGGGTCGCTTCTTGAGGCGCTCGAGGATGCTGAGGGATACCTTGGCCTTGTAGTTCCCGTAGAGCTCCAGCTCGTCCTCTCTGATGCCCAGCTTGGTCGCCACCTCCCGGATGGGTTTGAGCTTGGCCTTCTGGGCGATCTCCAAGTCCGACGGCACCCGCTTCGCCATACCTCACACCTCCTGATATGGAACCTTCCCTCGCCCCTGTCCTGGAAGAGGGCGCCTCGGCGCCCTGCTTGGAAGAACGAAAAGGTAGTCCGCCGGGAGCGAGCGGTCAAGGGAAAACTTGCCCGGCCACCTTCGGCATCGCGACACGTACAGCCCGCCGGACGGCGGGTCGGTCCGTGGCACCCCGCCCCGGCAGCGCTGGGTGTCGTGCTTCCGGCGAGGCCCGGCCTGTCGTTACAACTCTCAGCATCCGAAGACCTTGCCCAAGCTGGGGATGACTGAGGGGCTTTTGCCGTTGACAGGGAAGCCGGAGCGGTTCATAATCAGCTCTGGGGCATTGGCGTTGCGGTTCGTCAGCAGGCTGGGGACGTACCGTCGTCCCGGGCCACATCTGGGGGAGTGAGCAATGATACGTATACGGAAAGGGCTTCTTCTGACCGTGCTGGTGGTCGGCGCAGTCAGCGCTGCCGTCCTGGTGGGCGAGACGGTGGCCGACGAAGGTGGCGGGGTGCGGATTTCCGTCAGCCTGGTGCCGAAGACCGAGGAGCCTGAACGACCGGCCTGGCAGGAGGCGCTGCTGAAGAAGCTCGACACCAGGCTCTCCATCAACTTCGCCGGCACGCCCCTGGTCGGAACCATGCGCTACTTCCAGGAGAAGGGCAAGATCAACGTCATCCTGAACGATGCCGTCCTCGGGGTGAACCCGGACACGCCCGTCGTCCTTCGTCTGGACGACGTCGCCCTGAGAAGCGCAATCGCCTGGACGGCCAGACTGGCTGGGCTGGTCTACACCGTCAAGGACGAAGCCGTCTTCGTCACCACGGCCGGTGACCTGAGCCCCGGTTGGCTCACCGAAATCAGGGCTCGCGACCAGCGCCTGGACCTGGAGGCCGAGAAGACCTGGATACCCGCGGTCAAGGCCAGGCTGGAAGCGAT
>CAZIBA010000081.1:3304-7491 GCA_964536795.1 uncultured Planctomycetota bacterium
GACACTGCCCTTACCGAGGCCCTGGGCTTCCTGGCCTCGCTGCACAAGCTCAACATCGTCCTGGACCCCCGCTGGGCGCGCTCCGACAACACCGTGAGCATGGCCGTGGACAAGATGACCGCGGCCAACGCCCTGGGCTGGATGCTCCGCATCAAGGGACTGGACTACACCTTCATCGACGAGGCCATCTTCGTCAGCTCCCCAGCGGCCATCCGCAGCCTGAAGGGCAGTCGCCGGGCCACCACCGCCGACCCAAGGATGGGGTCGCTGGTTAACCTGGAGTTCAGCGAGACCCCCCTGCAGGAGGCCCTGAAGGCACTGGGTTCGGCCATCGGGCTCGACATCGCTCTCCGGGCCGACAAGACACCTGAAGTCAAGCTCACCATGAAGCGGGATTACGTCTCCCTGGAGCAGGCCGTGCGGGAGATTATGTCCCAGACCGGGCTTCCCTTCGCCTTCGGCTTCGAGGACGACAACCTGGTCATTTGGCTGCAGGAGCCCTCGGCGAAGAAGGAACCGCCCGAAGCCCCACCGGAATCACCCCAGGGCCAGGCCGCTGAAGAAGAGGAGAGCGAGTAAGACTCGGGGACCGCCGTGCACCGTCTCCTCATCCTTCCCGGGCTTCTGCTGGCGCTCCTGGCCGTCTGGGCGTCGCCGGCTCCGGGAGCTCAGCCCCTCGACACTACCCTCTCCGTACGCCTGCACGACGTGCCCCTTGCGGATGCCCTGGCCGTCATCGCCCGTCGGCTTGACCTGGCACTGGACGTGGACTCCCTCCCCTCGCCACCACCCCGGGTGACCTTTCGACTCGATGAGGCCCGCGCCGAGGTGCTCTTCGAACTCCTGGCCTGGCAGACCGGGCTGGACTGGTCCCTCCTCGACGGCACGCTTCGCTGGGCACCGAGGGAGAATCTGTCAGGAGCCGAGTTCGCCCGGGCCCGCCAGGAACGGGCCGACCGGCTGGACCGTCAGGCCCGCATCCTCGACCAGCGCCTCTCCCGCCCCCTGCCCTTTCGCCTGCGAGCCCACAGGGTGAAACTGGAGTCACTCCTTCTCTTTCTCGAAGAGAAGCTTGACACTCCCTTCTTCCTTGACGCCCGTTGCAGCGATGACCTAACCGCCCTGGTAGCTGGGGAGTTCGGGGGCGGCTCCGCCGTCGAGCTCCTGACCCAACTGCTGTCTGGCTCCGAGGGGCGGGGGCCACTCCGCTGGACCCTGGTGGACCAGGTGGTCGTGGTGAGCAGACCCACGGACCTGCGCGCCCTCAAGGCCCCAGGCCGATGAAGCGCGGCCCGCTTCTGGTTGCTCTGGCCGGCCTTCTGGTCATCCTTGCACTCGTTCTGACCAGGCTGCTTTCCCCCGAGCAGCGCCCCACCCGGACGGCGCCCACACCCGCCGAACCCGAACGCGTCAAGGTCACCCGCAACCTGATGAGCACCTGGGTGACCGTCATCACCGACAGCCCCGACCCTCGGGCAGCGGCCCGGGCGGTCCAGGCCGCCTTCACCCGCATGGTCGCCCTGGAGCAGCAGCTCAGCCGCTTCGTCCCCGAGAGCGACGTCTCCCGCATCAATGGCGCACCGGCCGGGACGCCCGTGGCCGTGGGCCAGGACACCTGGCGGGTGCTTCAGGACGCCCGGGTGGCCTGGGAGCAGACGGACGGCGTCTTCGACGTCACCGTGGAACCGCTCATCGAGCTCTGGCGCCGGGCCGGTGAGAGCGGACGCCTGCCTACCGACGACGAACTGGCCCAGGCCCGGGCCCGCGTCGGTTTTGATAAGGTCAGGCTCATCCCCCCTCACCCCCCTGCAGAGGGAAGGGGAGGCGGCGAGGCGAGGGACGAGGTGACAGGAGGAGGGCAGGTCGTGCTGGTGGAGCCGGGGATGAGCATCGACCTGGGAGGTCTGGCCAAGGGGTACGTGGCCGAGGAGGCGGTCGAAGTGCTCAGGGCCGCCGGGCTCACCAGCGCCCTGGTGGAAGCAGGCGGGGACATCTGCACGCTCGGTCGCCGGGGTGACGGCCAGCCCTGGGTGACGGCGGTGCGTAACCCGGAGACGGAGGACGGCTGGCCCTTCATCGCCCTGCTGAGGGTGGCCGACGGGGCAGTGGCCACCAGTGGCAGCTACGCCCGCTACGTGGAGATCGAGGGGAAGCGCTACACCCACGTCCTCGACCCCCGCACGGGCTGGCCCGAGACCACCGTCACCAGCGCCACCGTCATCGGCCCGGAGGCCACCAGCGCCGACTGGTTGGCCACGACCCTCACGGTGCTCGGCCCGGCAGAGGGCATCGAGCTCATCGAGTTTCTGGCCGGCTACGAATGCCTCATCGTCACCGGGCACGGAGCCCAGCGGACGTTGAGCCGCTCCTCCGGTTTCGCTGCCTACGAACAGTAGCAACCTTAGGAAGCAGATATCTCGCAGCCTTCACTCTCACGCGGTCTGCAGCCCCCTGAGCACCGCCCGGAAGCTCCTCAGGAAGAGCTTTCTTGGCTGGGGGCTTGGCGGCTGCGTCCGGGGCTGGTAGAATCCGAGCAGGCGCACCAAGGGCAGGCAGCTCAGCACCTGGGAGAGGGAGGCACCGATGACACCGACCGGGCACTCTGCGAATCGTTCGAGTGAGAAGACCGACGACCGTCCTGGGGGCTCGCCGAAGCGGCCCGGCCCGCAGCCGGCGGGACCGGCCGATGAGGTCCTCAAGGAGCGCCTCCAACACATCAAGCAGTCACTGGTGGTCCTCTCGGGCAAGGGTGGTGTGGGCAAGAGCACGGTGGCCGTGAACCTTGCTGTGGCCGTATCGCTGGCCGGCAAGCGGGTGGGACTTCTGGACGTGGACATCCACGGTCCCAGCATCCCCAAGCTGCTCCGCCTGGAGGGACGGACGCTGGTCGACCAGGACGGTGACATCCGTCCCCTCACCTTCGGTGAGGGGCTGAAGGTGATGTCCATCGGCTTCCTGCTGGAGAACGAAGAGCAGCCGGTCATCTGGCGGGGGCCACTCAAGATGAAGCTCATCAACCAGTTCCTCCGTGACGTGGCCTGGGGCGAACTGGACTACCTCATCATCGACTCCCCGCCCGGTACCGGCGACGAACCCCTGAGCGTGGTCCAGCTCATCGGCCGACTCGACGGTGCCGTCATCGTCACCACCCCCCAGGAACTCGCCCTCACCGACGTGCGCAAGTGCATCAACTTCTGCCGGGAACTGAGCCTCCCCGTTCTCGGGGTGGTCGAGAACATGAGCGGCCTGGTCTGCCCCCACTGCGGAAAGCTCGTCGAGGTCTTTGGACCAGCCGGGGGAGGCGACCGAATGGCCCAGCAGATGGAGGTCCCGTCCCTGGGCCGCATCCCCCTGGACCCACAGGTCGTCGAGGCCTCCGACCAGGGACAGCCCTTCGTCTACTTCTACGGCAAGACCGAGACGGGCGCCGCGTTCCGCCGACTGGCCGACGCCGTCATGGAAGCGCTCGAAACACAGCCGGCCGACCAGGCACCCTTCGACGTGGCTCAGGGTGGCCTGAGCAATTGACCCGCCGGCCGGCGGGTCGAAGGCCACAGGCGTAGCAGACCGGCCTCAACCACCGTCGCCGAAGGCTATGGCGGCTCCACCAAGGAGGGCTCAGGTGACCACGGAGGACCTGATAACCGAGTTCCTGAACCAGCGCCGATACGCCGTGGTCGGCGTCTCAGCCGACCACAACAAGTACGGCTACAAGGTCTGGCGGGACCTCCAGGAGAACGGCTACATCACCTACGCCGTCAACCCCAAGTATGAGGAGATTGAAGGCCAGCGCTGCTATGAGTCCCTGGATCAGCTTCCGGACAAGGTGGACGTGGTGGACGTCGTGGTTCCACCTGAAGTGGGTGAGACGATCGTCCGCCAGTGCGCCGAGCTGGGCCTCACCCGGGTCTGGCTCCAGCCCGGGGCCGAGAGCGAGGACGCCATCCGCTTCTGCCGGGAGCACGGCATCAAGGTGCTCCACGACGTCTGCGTGATGGCCCAACGCCGGGTCCGCAGGCAAGGGGCCTAAGCCCCTTGCCTCTTGGAAGGAGAACGAGACCGTGCACATCTGGGAATACCTCTGTCGTGAAGCGAGGAAGATCACCGACCGCTCGGCCACCTGGCCCGGGACGCGCGAGGAATGGGAAAAGGGTCAGGAGCGCCGACGAAAGCAGTACCTGGAGATG
>CAZIBA010000081.1:7501-7754 GCA_964536795.1 uncultured Planctomycetota bacterium
ACCCCGGGAGGAGCGCACCCCCCTCAACGTCCAGGTCACCGGCGCCGTCGAGCGCGACCGTTACACCATCGAGAAGCTCTACTACGAGGCCCTGCCTCGCTTCTACGTCACCGCCAACCTCTACCTGCCCAGGGGTCTGTCCGGCCCGGCCCCGGGGGTGCTCTACGTCTGCGGACACTCCCCCACTCAGAAGGTGCACTACCAGGCTCACGCCCGTCGCTGGGCCGAACTGGGTTTCGTCACCCTCATAGTG
>CAZIBA010000082.1:0-7743 GCA_964536795.1 uncultured Planctomycetota bacterium
GCACGACGGCCACCCGGTCCCGCTTGCCATCGGCCCGTCGGCGGACGGGTGCCCAGGCCTTCTTGGCCACCGCGGTGACCAGCAGTCGCTTGGTCATCATCCCCAGGTCTTGGCCTCGTTTGGAGTCGGGTACCAGCTCGCCGTGAAAGGCGACCGAGTCGAAGCCCACTCGCTTGAGGAGGTCGCTGAGACTCAGGTGGTTGTACAGGCGCTCGGCGTAGAACTGGTCGGCGACGACACCGGTGACGACGCTGCTGATGATCTCACGAGAGATGAGTCGCTCGTTGTCGGCGGACAGGCAGCGCTCCCGACAGACGAAGTGCCTGTCGTCGATCCATTCCCAGGAGTGGGCCTGGAGGTGAGCCTTAAGGTGGTCGCCGTCGGCAACGTCCATCAGCAGCCGACCCCACGGCTTGAGCACGCGAAGCACCTCCTGCAGTACCCGGAGGTCTTCCTCTGGGGACTCGAAGTAACCGAAACTGTTGCCCAGTATCATCACGACGTCGAAGCTGTCCGGTGGAAAGGGAAGCTTGCGCGCATCACCTTCACGGAAGCGGACGTCAAGACCCTCCTTCTGAGCTCGGCCTCGGGCACGACGGATCAAGTAGTGTGACCGGTCCAGCCCCTCCACACTTGTGAACCCCCGTCGGAAGAGCTCCAGACAATGGCGTCCCTGCCCGCAACAGAGGTCAAGGACTTTCTCTTTGGGACTGAGTCCGAGGGTCTGGACGAAGGTTGATACCTCGGTACGAGTGATCTCTTCGTCGTCCACCACGTCGCCGTCGGTCTTGAGGTAGAGCGAGTTGAAAATCCGCCGCCACCAGTCCGCGGTGACGTGCTCCTCCAGACTGGGAACCGGACCAACCGCCCTAAGAGCATTGGCTGCCTGCTGCTGTCGGCGCGCACGCCGTCGCCCATTCCTGGGGCCTGGCTGCTCACCGCCAGGCTCCGTCTTGCCGCCGGGCCCATTCTTCATTACCTGACTCTCCTCACGTGCCCAACGAAACCAAGCCGCTCCAAACCGGACTTCTGCACCCCCAATTATCGGGTCGCCACCAGGTTAGTCAAGCGAAGTCGTACCCTCAGCAGCAAGGTTTCTGCTACCCGCCTTCCGGGTACGTCGATGCCCCTGCCAGCGCGACTGCTTCGGCTATCAGGCCCGAAGCAGGGCCAGCACCCGCCGTCGGGCGGGGGTGCTGGCCCTGGTCTCCCGACGGGAGCCGGGCACCCAGCTCAGCCTGGAGAACCAGGGTGACGGGCAGTTTACCGCCTTGGCCGGGCGCTGGAGCCAGCTCACGCCTCCGCTGCGGGAGCTGACGACGATGGCCTGGCTGGCCGTGTGCCGATCGGTGGAAGAGGCGTTCCCGTACCGGTATCTGGCCGAACTGTCTGAGCTGCCGTGACCCGGTCAGATGAGGCTTTGCGCTTGACGGGCCGCTGGGTCTGCAGCACAATTGTGACGGTAGCGCATTGGCAGGTTCGTTTCTGAGGAGGGCGGACTGTGAGACAGGGGCTGTGGGTTCCGGTGCTGTGTGTGTTGCTGGTCGGGCTGGTGGGCTGCAAGGGGGAGCAGGCCGAGGTGGTGGAGTTGGAGCCAACGGCCGAGGCCCCGGCGGCCGCCGTTGAGCCGGCCCAGGACGTCGTCTTCAGTGAGGACTTTGAGAGCGGCGAGGGCGGTCGCTGGAGCAGTGTGACCATCGTCGAAGGTGGTGCTGGAGGCAGCAAGTACGCTGCCCAGGGCACCGTGCGTGAGGAAGGCGGCAACCCCGAGTACTGGGGCCTGGGCCTGGCCGTGGACGGGGAACTCACCCTGAGCCTGGACATCCGCTACGACAAGGCCCCCACGTCAGTGCAGATCGTCACCTTCGCCGAGCAGGCCGCGGACAACTTCCGCCTCGAGGTCACGGAGCTGGAGCCCGGCCGATGGCATCACGTGGAAGCCAAGGTGGCCAGCTTCTTCTCCTGGGATGGTGGCTCCACCCTGGGCGACAAGATGCAGAACATCAACATCTGGGTGCAGGGCGCGGAGGGTGATAGCTTCCGCATCGACAACGTCAAGCTCTATCGGTGACCTATCGCCAGGGGGTGGCCAGGGCTTCGAAGACAGGTGGCGTGGAGGTGGCTGACGAGAGCGGCCAGGCCGAACCGAGGGGGTCGCCGGACCCGCGCTTGGACTATGAGATCGCGTTCCTCGAAGGCGTGGTGGCTCGCAAGGGCGACTACTTCGACGCCCTGAACGCCCTGGCCTACGACTACACGGCCCGGGGCCTTCACGAGAAGGGGCTCGAGGCCGACCGCCGACTGGCTCAGTTGCGCCCCGATGACCCCGGCGTGCTCTACAACCTGGCCTGCAGCCTGGCCCTCACCAGGCAGCTCGATGAGGCCTTCACCACACTGGCTCGGGCCGTCGGCCTGGGCTACCACGATTTCGAGCACATCCAGGAAGACGCGGACCTGACACCCCTGCGCCAGGACCCCCGCTTCCCCACCTTCCTCGAACTCCTCCGCCGGGACCTCCCCGGCCGAAAGCCCAGCACTCACTGAGTCCAGTCGGTGCCTCGGCGCCCGCGGCCTTGACTGAGCTCCGGTCGGGTCGGTAACATAGCTCGTTCGGTAGAGGGTTCCGTGGCGCTTGGTCTGTTTCTGTTGCGACGGAGGGGCGGGTGAGCGAAAGGTTGTACGAGGAGCGGCGGGCGAAGCTGGAGCGTCTGCGGGAGTTGGGGGTGGAACCCTACGGGGGGCGAGTGGACGGCGGCCGGCCGGTGGCCGAGGTGCGGGCCGAGTTCTCGCCCTTGCTGGAGGGTCTGTCGGTGCGGGTGGCCGGTCGGCTGGTGGGGCTCCGGCGGCACGGCAAGAGCACCTTCGCCGACCTTCAGGACCGGACCGGCCGCATTCAGCTCTACTTCCAGCAGGACCGTCTGAGGGAGCGCGACTACCGAGTGGCGGAGCTGCTGGACGTGGGCGACCTGGTGGCCGTGACCGGGGGGCTGGGCAGCACCAGGCGGGGTGAGCTCACCGTCTTCGCCGAGGAGCTGGTGTTCCTGGCCAAGGCCCTGTGGCCGCTGCCCGAAAAGTGGCACGGCCTGCGGGACGTGGAGACCCGCAGCCGACAGCGTTACCTGGACCTCATCGCCAACCCGGAGGTCCGCGACCGGTTCCTCGAGCGGACGCAGATCGTGGCCGCTGTGCGTGGGCACCTCACCGAAGAGGGGTTCGTGGAGGTGGAGACCCCGATGATGCACGAGGTGGCCGGAGGGGCCGCAGCCCGACCCTTCATCACCCACCACAACACACTGGACGTCGACCTGTACCTGCGCATCGCCCCCGAGCTCTACCTCAAGCGCCTGCTGGTGGGCGGCCTGGAGCGGGTCTTCGAGATCAACCGCAACTTCCGCAACGAAGGCATCTCACCCAAGCACAACCCCGAGTTCACCATGCTGGAGGCCTACCAGGCCTACGGCGACTACCAGACCATGATGGAGCTCTCGGAGGAGCTGGTCACCTCCGTCCGCCGGCGGGTGGACATAGATGAGGCCACCCCCTTCGGCGAGGCAACCATCAACTGGGCCCGACCCTGGGCCCGGCGGGAGTTCGCCGAGCTCTTTGAGGTGCACGTGGGCTTCCCCATGCAGGATGAAGAGCGGGTCCGCCAGCGGGCCGCCGAGCAGGAGATCCCCATGGAGGGCCGGGAGCACTGGGAGATGGTGGTGGACCTCTTCGAGCGTCTCGCCGGGGCCCGCCTGCTGGACCCGACCTTCGTCGTCCACTACCCGACGGCCGTGTGTCCGCTGACCCGGGCCTCGGCCGAGAACCCGGAGGTGGCCGAGCGCTTCCAGCTCTACGTGGCCGGAATGGAGCTGGTCAACGCCTTCACCGAGCTCAACGATCCGGCCGAGCAGCGCCGACGTTTCCAGGAGCAACTGGCCGACAGCGCCGGCGAGTGGGCCGAACTGGACGAGGACTTCGTCCGGGCCCTGGAGTACGGGATGCCTCCGGCCGGGGGGTTGGGACTGGGCATCGATCGGCTGGTTATGCTGCTGCTGGGGGTGACCAGCATCCGGGAGGTCGTCCTCTTTCCCCTGCTCAGACCCCGGCAGAGGGCCGCCCAGGAGCCCGAGGAATGAGGGTGGCCCCTGTGCGGAGGTGCCAATGTACGTCATCGCCCTCTGTCTGAAGTACCTGCGCCTCCGCCGGGGCATCATCCTCAGCATCCTGGCCCTGGCCACGGGGGTCACCGCCCTCATCGTGGTCATCGCCGTGATGAACGGCTTCGGGGGACTGATGCGCGACCGTGTCCGGGGGAGCCTCTCCGACGTGGTGGTCCGCTGTGAGGACGTCTGGGGGGTGGGGGACGCCAGGAACCTTGGTCGGGAACTGGCCCAACTGCCTCACGTGAGCGGGTGTTCGGCCCACCTCTCCAGCATCGCCTTTCTCTCGTTGACCGACGGGGAGTCGGCGGTGCGGGTGCCCGTGGAGTTCGTGGGTCTGGCGCCGCTGGAGGAGGCGCGGGTGGGGCGGTTCAGCGACTGGCTGCTTCCCCCGGGGGCTGAGCCTTTCGTGCTCGCCGGCGACTTCCGGCCCAGGTTCCCGGTCATCCTGGGTGCTCAGTTGGCCTCGGCGCTGCCCGGAGGGGGTCTCCTGGGCACCCAGGTGCTCCTGGCCACGCCCACCTCCTGGGACGAATACAACATCGCCCCCTTCACCGTCACCAACCACTTCCACTCCGGTCACTACCGACAGGACAGCGACACCGTTTTTCTCCCCCTGGCCGTTGCCCAGCAGTGGCGCCGAGCGCCCGACAGGGCCACCTCCTTCCACCTCGGCCTGGACGACTTCAGCCACGCCCCCGAGGTGGTCGCCGCCGCGAAGGCCGTCGTGGCCGGTCGGAAGGAGGAGTTCTTCGTGGCCACCTGGCAGCAGATGAACCGTGAGCTGCTGGCCGCCCTGGTGGCAGAGCGGACCATCTGGGTCATCGTGCTCACGCTGCTCCTGGCCCTGGCCGGGTTCAGCGTGGTGGCCGTGCTCAACCTCATCGTCTTCCAGCGCCGACGGGACATCGGCGTGGTCCGCAGCGTGGGCGCCGGCCGGCTGGGCGTGAGCGCCACCTTCCTGCTCTACGGGCTGGTGGTGGGGCTGGCCGGTTCGGCCCTGGGCGTCTTGGCCGGTGGCCTGGTCCTTGCCAACATCGACCGGCTGGAGAAGCTCCTCCCCGGAGGGGTCTTCCCCCGCGACATCTTCTACCTCCAGGAACACATCCCCTGGGACATCCCCCCGGCCACCGTGTCCCTGTTCGCCCTGCTGGGGGTGGTGATGAGCGTGCTGGCCAGCCTCTGGCCGGCCCGGCGGGCCGCCCGGCTGCGGCCGGCCGACGTCCTGCACAGGATGGTCTGACATGTACTCACTGGCCCTGGCTCTCCGTTACCTCCGTCGTCGGCGCATCACCCTCCTGGGGGTGACGGCCGTGGCCCTGGGTGTCTTTGCCTTCATCGTGGTGGTGGGAGTGATGGAGGGGTTCCGCAAGGAGCTCCGTCGTCGGTTGCGGGGGTACGTGGGTGACGTGGTGGTCTTCGGCGGCCTGCGAGAAGGGGAGTTCCAGAGGCAGGTGCTGGACCTGCTCCGGCGGGATGACCAGGTGAAGGCCGTCTCCGGCCACCTGGACACGTGGGCTATCCTCAAGGTCCGGGGCACGGGGAGCTCGGGCCAGCGGGCGGTGGCCTTCAAGCGGGTGGTGGCCCGAGGGGTGGAACCCGGTGAGGAAGCCCGAGCCACCGACTTCGCGGACCACCTGGTGGACGTGGGTCCGCAGGATTTCGCCCGGGCCGAGAAGGCCGGTGACCTCCCCTGGCTGCTGGCTGGTGCCGAGCTCGTGGAGCGCCCCACCGTGCCCGTGGGGGCCGAGGTCAAGCTCCTCGTCCCCCAGAAACTGGGTGAGTACAGACCCTTCAGCTTCCGTCTGATAGGCACCTTCCGCTCGGGGATCCACGAGTACGACAGCCAGGGGGTTTACATCCCCCTGGCTGAGGCCCAGCGGATTCACCAGGCGCGTGGGGCCACGTCCCGGTTGCTCCTGCGCCTGACCGAGCGCACCTCCCCGGACGCTGCGGCCAAGCGGCTTCAGGCGGAGCTCAAGGAGCTGGCCGGCCGACAGACCGGGAAGACGCCCAGGCTCCGGGTCGTCACCGGCGACGATCTCAACCACAACCTGCTGGCGGCCATCAGACTGCAGACCAAGATGGCAGCGGCCATCCTCTTCTTCTATTTTTTGGTTGCCGGGGTGGCCGTCTTCGCTATTATGAGCACGGTGGTGGTGGAGAAAACCCGGGACATCGGTGTGGTCCGGGCCATCGGAGGCTCGGTCACCGGGGTGTTGAGTGTCTTTCTCCTCTACGGCCTGGCCATCGGGGTGACCGGCGTGCTCCTGGGGGTGGTGGCCGGTCGGCTCACCCTGGAGCGGCTGGACTGGCTGCGTCACCTGCTCAGCCAGTGGACCGGCTGGGAGCCTTTCCCCAAAGAGCTCTACATGCTCGACGTCCTGCCCTGGACCTTTGAGGCCAGGCTGGTGGTGACCGTGGCCGCGGTGGCCCTGGGGGCGGTGCTCCTGAGCAGTCTCTACCCGGCCCGTCAGGCCGCCCGGCTTCGACCGGTTGAGACCCTACGCTATGAGTGAGACCCTGCAGGCTGTCGCCGTCTACAAGTCCTACGTGAGCCGGAGCCTGGAGGTGGCCGTGCTCAGGGGGCTCGACCTGGAGGTGCGCCCGGGTGAGTTCCTGGCCGTGGTGGGGGCCTCGGGGGTGGGCAAGAGCACGCTGCTCAACCTGCTGGGGCTGTTGGACGAACCGACCCGGGGGGAGGTGAGGCTGGGCGGACGGAACCTGGCCGGCCTGCCCGCCCGCCGGCGGGACGCCCTCAGGAGCACCACCTTCGGCTTCGTCTTCCAGCTCTACCACCTGCTGCCCGAGTTCACGGCGCTGGAGAACGTGAAGCTGCCGGCCATGGTGCGCTACGGGCCCTGGCGCTGGTGGTGGGAGCGTGGTCGGGCCCGGCGGCGGGCAGCCGAGCTGCTGGAGGAGGTGGGTCTGGCCGAGCGGGCCCGTCACCGTCCGCACGAGCTCTCCGGGGGCGAGCAGCAGCGGGTGGCCATCGCCCGGGCGCTGATGAACGGGCCGCAGTTCCTGCTCTGCGACGAGCCTACGGGGAACCTGGACGAGAGGACGGCCGAGCGGGTCCTGGCCCTGCTGGACCGGCTGCACCGGGAGGCCGGTCAGAGCATCGTCATGGTCACTCACGACCTGCACATCGCCGCTCACGCCCAGCGGGTGGCCCACCTCTCAGATGGGCGCATCGACCAGGTGGTCGAGCTCGACGGCCGCGGTGAAGTGGAGCTTCGTCGGGCTCTGGGACTGTCCGAGAAGCGGGTGGATGAATGGGAGACACGACGATGAAGGAAGGAGGGCCCATGAGCCGGCTGGTCTGCCTGAACGGCGAACTCGTCCCCCAGGAGGAGGCGAAAGTCAGCGTCTTCGACCATGGGCTGCTCTACGGCGACGGTGTCTTCGAGGGCATCCGGGCCTACAACGGTCGGGCCTTCAAGTTGGCTGAGCACGTCGCCCGACTCTACCGGTCGGCCAAGGCCATCCGCCTGGACGTCCCTTTGACCCCGGCCGAGATGACCGCTGCCATCGAGGAGACCCTGGCTGCCAACCAGCTCACCAACGCCTACATCCGGGTAGTAGTCACCCGCGG
>CAZIBA010000083.1:0-7733 GCA_964536795.1 uncultured Planctomycetota bacterium
GACGTCCGTTTGCGCCCGTCACCCCCCGACCACGCAGCCGAAGCAGTGCCTCGGGCTGCGTGCCCGCCGGCACCTTCAGGTCCACCTGGCCTTCCAGTGTGGGAACGTCAACGGTGGTTCCCAGAGCTGCCCAGAACATATCTATAGTGACATCTGAGTAAATGTCCAGTCCTTTGCGGCGGAACTTTTCGTCGGGCCGGATGCGCACCCGGACGTAGAGGTCCCCCGGGGGACCACCCGCAGGGCCGGCCTCTCCCTGGCCGGCCAGCCGGAGCCGGGCCCCGTCGGCCACCCCCTTGGGGATGCTCACCTCCAGTCGTCGCTGTCGGCGCACTGCTCCTCGACCGCCACACTCCCGACAGGGTCGACTGACAGCGCGGCCACGGCCGAAGCAGTGGGGACAGGGCCTGGACATCCCGAAGGTGCCCTGGAACTGCTCCACGATCCCCCGGCCGCCACAGTGGGGACAGGTTTCGGCCTTGCTCCCGGGCTCTGCCCCGCTGCCCTGGCAGCGCGAGCAGGTCTCTTCCCGGGGCGCTGGCACGGTGACCTTGCCCCCGGAGATGGCCGTTTCGAACGGTATCTGGACTTCGGTCTCGATGTTCTCGCCACGCTGGGGTCGGGCCCGGGCCTGTCCAGCCCCGCCCTGGGAAAAGAACCTTCGGAACACGTCGCCGATCCCACCCAGGTCACCGAAACTCATCCCCCCGCCTCCAAGGACGTCCCCCAAATCCTCAACATGGAAGCCACCCCGCCCCCCGGCACCGGTGAAGATGCCCTGACTGCGGAACCGACGCATTCCATCGTAGCGGGAGCGCTTCTGGGGATCGCTGAGTGTCTCGTAGGCCTCGTTGATCTGTTTGAACCTGGCCTCGGCGGACCTGTCGTTGGGGTTGCGGTCGGGGTGGTACTTCTTGGCCAGGCTGAAGTAGGCGCGCTTGATCTCTTCGGGTGAGGACTTCTCGGAGACGCCCAGGACGTCGTAGTAATCGACCTCGGCCACGGCCACCTCTCCGGAACTGCGAACACCTGACGGGAATCATTGTAGCGGATGGAGTAGCGCTGTCAACCCGGGTGGGCTCGGCGCAGGCGACCGCTTCTGTTGACTTCGGTCGGCGGGGAAGTAAGATAATGAACCGTGTAGGGTCGCTCTGGTGCACCCTTGTGGAACAGGCAAGGGCTTGACCCCTTGTCTTGGCGGTGAGTGATGATCGGCTTGACGAAACTGCTCTGTGGCCGGGCCACGGTGAGCGAGGCCCTGTCCTACGACCGGCACGGGCGGGCCGACCGGGAAGGCCGTCCAGACCTCATCCAGTTTGCGCAGGTCGGACCCGTGGTGGTGTGGAACGTCACCGCCCGCTGCAACCTCCGGTGCGCCCACTGCTACGCGGCCGAGGCCACCGGAGGGGACGAGCTGACCACCGACGAAGGCCGCTCCCTCATCGACGACCTGGCCGGGCTGGGGGTGCCGGTGCTGCTCCTTTCGGGAGGTGAGCCCCTGATGCGGGAGGACGTCTTCGAGCTCATTGCATATGCGCGCGAGCGGGGCCTTCGGCCCAGCCTCTCCACCAACGGAACCCTCGTCGATACCGAAACCGCCGGGAGGCTGGCTGAGGTAGGCGCCGCCTACGTGGGCGTGAGTCTGGACGGTTTGGAGGAGACCCACGACCGCTTCCGGGGCGAACCGGGAGCCTTCAAACGGGCGTTGGCCGGCCTGCGGGCGGCCCGGGACGCGGGGCTCAAGACGGGCATCCGTTTCACCGTAACCCGTGACAACGTGAATGACCTCCCCGGGCTGCTCCGGCTCACCGAGGAGGAGCGGATTCCCCGCTTCTGTATGTACCACCTGGTGTACGCTGGGCGGGGGAAGGGCCTGAGAGACCGAGACCTGTCCGCTCCTGAGCGGCGGGAGCTCGTCGAGGGCCTGATCAGCCGGGCCCTGGACTGGTGCGAGCGGGGCGTGGAGGTCGAAATCCTCACCACCGACAACCACGCCGACGGCGTGCTGGTGCTTCACTACGTCGAGGAGCACCAGCCCGAGCGGGCCGAGGAGGTCCGCCAGCTCCTCCGCATGGCCGGGGGGTGCTCGGCCGGGCGGAAGTTCGTCCAGATTGACCCCCGGGGCGACGTTCACCCCTGCCAGTTCTGGCCTGAGGCGACCTTGGGCAACGTCCGCGAACGCTCCTTCTCTGAGATCTGGCGCGACGAGAGCTGCGAGATGACGGCCCGACTCCGTCAGATGCCCGAGCCGCTCACGGGGCAGCGCTGCGGGCGTTGCATCTATCGGGAATACTGTGGAGGCTGTCGGGTGCGAGCTCTGGCCCTGGGTGACGTGTGGGGTGACGACCCCAGTTGTCCGCTCACCGAGGAGGAGATTCTTGCACCTGCACCCGTGAGTCCGGGCGGGAGATGAGTTTCAGTCGTCGCCGAAGGCTCCAGGTCCTCCACGCTCGGCTCTACGGGCAACTGGACCAGAAGGTGGGACGGGAGAAGCACGTCCTGCGGGCCTACGTCCAGGCCCTGGGCCGTCGGCTCAGGAAAGAAAGCCAGCAACGGACCGAAGGGGACCAACCCCATGCTTGACCTCCATTTTATTCGTGAGAACGTGGACGCCGTCAGCAAGGCCGCTGAGGACAAAGGCGAGCGCATCGACCTGGACGCGCTGCTCGCCGCTGACGAAAGCCGACGGGAACTGCTCCAGAAGGTCGAGGCGCTCCGCGCCGAGCGGAACGCCACCTCCAAGCAGGTGAACGAACTCAAGAAGAAAGGCGAGGACGCCTTCGACATCATCGAACGTGTGCGGGCCATCTCCCAGGAGAGCAAGACCTACGAGCAGGAGCTGGCCCAGGTCCAGGCCCGGCTCGATGAGCTGCTGCTCACCGTGCCCAACGTCGCGGCCCCGGACGTGCCTGTCGGTGAGACCGATGCCGACAACGAAGAGGTCCGCCGATGGGGCCAGCCCCCGGAGTTCGAGTTTGCCCCCCGGGCCCACTGGGACATCGGAAGCGACCTGGACGTCCTGGACTTCGAGCGGGCCGCCAAGATTGCGGGCAGCCACTTCGCCCTCTTCAAAGGGGCCGGGGCCAGGCTGGTGCGGGCCCTCGTCAACTTCATGCTCGACCTGCACACCGGGGAGCACGGCTACACCGAGGTCTTTCCCCCCTTCTTAGTGAATCGGGACGCCATGGTGGGCACCGGCCAACTGCCCAAGATGGAAGAGGACATGTATCACCTGGATACCGACGACCTCTTCCTCGTCCCCACGGCCGAGGTGCCCGTCACCAACCTCTACCGCGACGAAATCCTCTCTCACGAGGACCTGCCCATCTACCTCACGGCCTACACGGCCTGCTTCCGCCGGGAGGCAGGCTCCTACGGGCGGGACACCCGGGCTCTCCTCCGGGTGCACCAGTTCGACAAGGTGGAGATGGTCAAGTTCGTCAAGCCGGAGACGTCCTACGACGAGTTGGAGTCGCTGCTCGGCTGCGCCGAGGCCGTGATGAAGCACCTCGGGCTTCACTACCGGGTGCAGAAGCTCTGCACGGGGGAGCTGAGCTTCGCCGGGACCAAGTGCTACGACATCGAAGCCTACGCTCCCGGCGTGGACCGCTGGCTGGAGGTCTCAAGCTGCTCCAACTTCGAGGACTTCCAGGCCCGCCGGGCCAACATCCGCTACCGCGACGCCCAGGGCAAGGTGCGCTTCGTCCATACGCTCAACGGTTCGGGCATCGCCCTGGCCCGCACCATCGCCTGTTTGCTCGAGACCTACCAGCAGGGCGACGGCTCGGTGCGCCTCCCGGCCTGCCTGGCCCCCTACATGGGCGGCTTGGACACCATTCGCAGAGCTTAGTGACTGAGTGGAGTTGCGACGGAATGAGTGAGCAAGGAGAGAGGTCGGGGGTCAAGTGTGTTGCCGTCGTCCAGTGCGCCGTGGCTCACGAACGCTGTTCGGGGGCACACTGTGCGCTGGCCTTTTACCGCCGGTAGCACCATTTCTGTGGATATGGGCCGGACGTGCTCTACGTCCCCTTTTCCTGTGGCGGGTGCCTGGGTCGGCGGGTCTCTCGTCTGGCTGCCCACTTGAGAAGCGGGCTGAGCAAAGAGGCGGGCATCCAGCCGACAGAGATCGCCGTGCACCTTTCGGCTTGCGTGGTGAACGAGAGCGGCCATTACCCGCCGTGCCCGCACCTGGACTACGTCAAGACCATCCTGAGCCGTAAGGGCCTGAGGGCGGTCGAGGGAGCCTACCTCAGCGCCAGCACGGAAGAGCGCCCTCGGCAAGGCTACTACACCCGGTTCTCGCAGAAGGAGTAAGTCGGTGTGCGGTTGGGGTGGGCTCCTCGAGCATCTCAAACGTTCTCAGACGTTGTACGTCGCCGCGGGCTACGGGGTGATGTCGGGTTGGAGGTCGATGGCTTTGCTGTAGTTGTTGAGGGCGCTCAGCATGGCCGCGCAGGTCAGAAGAACGCGGTGGGATACTGCCGCTGGGGGTTTTGCTTTGACGAGCCTGGCGGCAAGCCGATGCATGGCGTATAATGTCAAGGGTACGGTGGGGGGACGGAAGGTGGGAGAGGAGCTCTTCTCGGACGCCTCGGGGGGAAACGTCCTGGTTCGCCCTAAGGAGGAGGCAAAGCCAGTATGAGCTGGAGCAGGTCCGCTTACAGGTGTCGCGCGCTCCTGGTACTCGTACCCGCGTTCGTGGGGTTTCTCTTGCCTGACCACGGCTCCTTGGACGACCTGTTTGAGTGGACTATAGGAGGACTGCTTTTTGCCGCGGCCATGGCCGTCCGTGTCTTGGCGCAATACCATCTTGCCTACCGCTTGCGCGAGTCCACCCGACTCACGAGAACGGGTCCGTACCGCTACGTCCGCAACCCCATCTACATCGCCAACAGCCTTGTCGTCCTGAGCGTTGTCATCATGATGGAGGTGCCCTGGCTGATTCCCTTTGCAGGGCTGTGGTGCGCCATATTGTATTCGGTGGTCGTCAGGTATGAGGAGCAACACTTACTGGACAAGTACGGTGATGCCTACCGTGCCTACCTGAACGAGGTCCCCCGCTGGTTTCCGCGCCGGTCGCGCTCCACGAAGGGAAAGATGGCTGTCATCCGTGGCCGCCTGAAGGCGGCTGTGGTTGCGGAGTGGCATCTGTGCGCCGTCATCCTCGCCCCAGCGGTCAAAGAAGTGCTGGAGAAATGGGTGTGGGTATAGGGTGACCGTCGCTGATGAGTAGATGTCCTCGGACAAGTCAGGGCAGGGGGACATTCTACTTCCCGCCCCTTCCTATGCTCTTGGCTCGAATCGACACGAATCGCAGGAACTGGAATATCCCCTTTCCTACTTTTCTGCTTCTTCTCTTCACGGCTTGGTCCCTGAGTTGGCGTGTCAGCAGACTGTCCCCGAGGGGCCCGATACACCCGGCGCGGGGGTTCAGTGTCGGCGGAAGAAGGTTTCGCGTATCTCCTGCAGTGTGTAGCCCGACTGGTTCAGTTCACGGATGAGCTTCAGGCGTGCGAAGACGCTTTCATCGAAGAGTCTGCGCCCGGTTTCGGTGACCTCGGCCGGGGTGATGAAGCCCAGGCTGATGTAGCGGTAGAGGACCTGTCGGCTGACGCCCGTGGCCCGCAGCACCTCCTCGGTGCGGTAGAGCTTCCTGGGCTGAAAGGGGCGGCCGGTGTCCTTCTCCTGCTCGGTCACTGACCTGCCCTCCCCTGGGCGACATTGGCCTCACTACCATCGTCGTGTGTGCCCGCATGGGGGCTGGCCAGCCGACGGAGGTGCAGGGCCGCGGAGCGAGCCAGTCCCTCCAGGTCGTAGCCTCCCTCCAGGAAGCTTATCACCCGCCCCTCGGCCGTGGCCTCGGCTTTAGCCACCACCAGGTCGGTCAGGGAGCCGAAGTCGCCCACCTCCAGGTCCAGCCCCAGTAAGGTGTCACTGCGATAGGTGTCGAAGCCGGCCGAGATGAGGATGAGCTGGGGCTGACTTCGCCTGGCCGCTTCTTCCAGGGCTTGGGTGAAGCGCTCCAGGTAGGTCTGGCGGCGGGTGTTCCAGGGCAGGGGCACATTGAGGGTGGTGCCGAGGCCCGGACCGACGCCGCGCTCCCCGGCTGTGCCGGTGCCGGGGAAGAAGGGGAAACGGTGAAGGGAAAGGTAGAAGACACGAGGGTCGTCGTAGAAGACCTCCTGGGTGCCGTTACCGTGGTGGAGGTCCCAGTCCACGATGAGCAGGCGCTCCAGGCCTTGCTCGAGCAGCCAGCGAGCGGTTATGGCAATGTTGTTGAAGACACAGAAGCCCATGCCCCAGTGGGGCCGGGCGTGGTGACCCGGCGGGCGGACCAGGCAGAACGCCCGCCGGGCCTCGCCGGCGAGTATGCGCTCCGCGGCTACCAGCCCGGCGCCCGCAGCGGTGCAGGCCGCCTCGTAAGTGCCGACAACGATGTAGGTGTCACCGTAGTCCAGCCAGGCGCCGCCCGACTCAGCGAGCTGGCGCACCTGGACGACGTAGTCGGGGTGGTGGACGAGGGCCAGCTCCTCCGGGGTAGCTGCTCGTGCGTCCAATCGGCGGCACCGGTTCCAGAGGCCCGTCTCCTTCAGGTGGTTGACGATGGCGTCGAGGCGACTCTGGTTTTCGGGGTGGCCGGGGGCGTCGTGCTGGGCGAAGAGGTCGCTGGTGACGAGCAGCGGGGCTTCGGCCGAGAGCTTCCTGCCGGTGTCCGTCATCTGTTCGCTCTCGCCCACGGCAGCAGCCACCCCCCTTCAGGCCAGGGCCTTTCGGATGCGGGTCATGGCCTCGCTCAGGCGGTCGTCGGAGACGGTGAGCGAGATGCGGACGTAGCCTTCGCCGTGCTCCCCGTAGCCCCGGCCGGGGGCCACCACCACGTCGGCCTGCTCCAGCAGCAGGTTGGCGTACTCCCCGGAGCTCAGCCCCTCGGGAGTGGGCAGCCAGAGGTATAAGGTCCCCTTGGGCAGGGGCACGTCCCAGCCCAGTTCCCGGAGTGTGTCGGCGACGAGCTGGCGTCGGCGGGCGTAGACGTCGAGCATCCGGTCGACGTTGTCGGCGCAGCGCTTCAGGGCGACGATGCCGGCGTACTGGACGGCATTGAAGATGCCGGAGTCGGTGTTGGACTTGACCTGGGCCATCCCGCGGAGCAGCTCGGCGTTGCCCAGGGCGAAGCCGATGCGCCAACCCGTCATGTTGAAGGGCTTGGAGAGCGAGTTGAGCTCGATGCCTACCTCTCGGGCGCCGGGAGTCTGGAGAAAGCTCAGTCTGGGTGTACCGTCGAACACGATCTCGCCGTAGGGGTTGTCGTGGCAGACAGCGATATCGTGCTCCCGGGCGAAGTCCACCAGGCGAGCGAAGAACTCGGGCGTGGCCACGGCCCCGGTGGGGTTGTTGGGGTAGTTGAGGTAGATTGCTGTAGCCCGCTTGCACACCTCGGCCGGGATGTCCTCCAAGCGGGGCAGGAAGTCGTCCTCGGCCAGGATGGGCACGGAAACCGGCTCGCCTCCTGCCAGCAGGATGCTGGCCCGGTAGGCCGGGTAGCCGGGGTCGGTCATGAGCACGGCGTCGCCCGGGTTCACCCGGGCCAGGGCGAAGTGGTGGCAGCCCTCCTTGCTTCCGATGAGGGCCAGGACCTCCGTCGCCGGGTCGAGCTGGACCCGGTATCGCTCCTGGTACCAGTGGGCCACGGCCTGGCGGAAGGCGAGCATGCCCTTCTCTTCGTCGGTGGGATA
>CAZIBA010000084.1:0-7586 GCA_964536795.1 uncultured Planctomycetota bacterium
CCACCAGACCCCGGGCTGCAGCCAGCCGACGAAGCCTCCGGCCCAGGGCAACGAACGCGGCCGAAAGGGCCTCGCCGCCCGTACGGATGGTGTGACCTGCCCTTGCCCGGGCCGCGGGCGCCCGTCGGCTCAGCCCTGGTGTTCCTACAGCGTCCGTCACCTCAGGTCCTCTCTCACAAGCTCGCCGCTCAGCAGCGCGGCCTTCGACCCGCCGGCCGGCGGCCGGTCTCCTCACACCAGTCCACCCCGTCGGCGGACCAGCCATGTGCAGGACCACACCCCCACGGCGACCAGCATCACGTAGAGTCTGTCCCACAGGCTCATCGGCTTCGATTCCACCGGGTGGGTGGTTTGCCAGTAGCTCCGGTAGTGTTCCTGAAGACGTCCCACCTCGTCCCTCTCGAGCAGTCGGCCGCCCGCGGCCTCGGCCACCGAGGAGAGCAGCCCGGGCCGGGCGCTGAGTTCCAACAGCTCGTCCACCGGGGCACTCACCTCGAAGGCGCAAGGCGCGGCCCCCTCTCCTTCTGCAAGACGGGCCCGGTAGACCCCGACGGGGAGCCGACCGGCCGTCGCCCGGAAGAGAACGGGTGCCCCCTCGCTCTCGGCCTGAGCGCGGCCGACGCTCCTGAGCGTCACCTGCTTCACCGTGTTCCCGTCGCCGTCGGCGATCTCGACGCTTGGCTCCGCCCGTTCGACAGGCTCAGGGCGCCCTTCGACTCCGCTCAGGGCGGCCTGAGCAATTGACCTCGTCGAAGGCCGGCCTGAGGAATTGACCTTGTCGAAGGCCGCCGACCGCTGAGACCCCTCGACCTCCCGCTGCAGGAGTTCGAGGACGGCCGGCTCCTCCGTGCTGAAGAGGGCCTTGGAGGTCCGCAGCGAGGCCACCTGCGCGGGCAGCAGGTCCGCCCTGATGATGAGCCAGCGAAGCAGGCTGGCCCAGAACCGCTCGTAGAGCTGGCCGTACTCCCGGGAGCGAGGGGGCAGCAGAGCCCAGCGCCACATCCCCCCGCCCTCCAGCACCACCGTCCGCCCGGCCCCGAAGCGCTGGTAGGTCAGAACCGGTGTCTCCTCGAACTGACCCGGGGCCGAGGCCCGGGCCAGGGTCACGCCCAGCGGCTTGGTCGCCTTCACCTCGGTGCCTGAAACCAGGCTGGGGAGTCTCTCTAACAACTGCGCCTGTGGGTCGGCATCCTCCGTGAACCACCCCAGCGAGCCGCCCGCCGGAGTCAGCCGAAGGCGGAAGCGCTGTTCCCTCCCGGCCGACCAGCGCACCGGAAGCAGCGCGTCCAGCTTCTCGGGCACCAGTTCCGTGGGTTGGCCGCGGGAGCAGACCAGCGAGCCACCCCAGTCTCCCACCCATCGCCGGAGGTTCTCCAGGGCCAAGGGACTCAGGAACGCTTCCGTCTGGCGTCCCAGGACGATGACGCCGTAGCCGCGGAGCCTGCGGTCATCCTCGAGCAGACTCCAGGCCGAGTCCAGAACCTCGACGTCCTCACCGCGAAGCCCGCCCGGACTCACTGCGCCCTGGCCGTCCGCCTGCCGGCCGGTCCCTACCCTGCGCACGAGGACCCGCTCCTCGGTGAGCACCGTCGCCGCCGTCAGGGCCACGGCCGGGTCTCGGCTGAGGGCCCCGACCAGGAACTTGGAGTCCCAGTAGGGCTTGCCTTCCAGGAGCAGCACCCCCACGGGTTGGTCCACCACGGTGAGCTGGCAGAGCCGGGAGTTGTTGCCCCGGGTGAGTTCGTCGGGCCGGGGGGTCACCGCGACCTGGTACAGGTACTGACCGGCTTCCTGCTGGGACACGGGGAACGCCGCCCGGACGGGCTCCGGACCGGTGACGGGCACCGTCTGCGTCCCCGCCTCTTCGTCCCCGTATCGGCAGGTCACCTCCACCTCACCCGCCTCCACGCCCGGGTGGGACACCAAGGCCGCAAGCTCCACCTCTTCGCCCACGAAGGCCAACTGCTCCGTCGCAGCCAGCTCCAGTGACAGGTCTTCACCCGTACGGGCGCCACCGTAGCAACGGGCGAAGACGGGAACGCCCACGGCCACGGCCCGTTGGGCCGCGGCCAGCAGGGCGCCCTCGCCGCCGGCGCCGTGGTCGATGCCGTCGGAGAGCAGGAGGATGACGTCCGGACTCCTCCCCGAACGCTCGATGCTGCTCCTGAGCGCCGCGGCCAGGTCGGTGGTCATCCCCCGGGGCTCCAGCCTCTGGAGGTCGCCGACCGCCAGCGCCCGGGCCTCACGGTCGAAGGCCTGGAGCTCCACTTCGAAGGAGGCCCCCAACTCACCCAACAGCCGATGGACGTCGGCGGCAGCGACCCCAAAGCGGGTGTGGCCGTCGGCGTCTCCGGTGGCCATGCTCCGGGAGCTGTCCAGCAGCACCACCAGCAGGGGGTTGGCCTGGGGTGGAGTCTGTGGTCGCAGGCGGGAGGGGTTGAGGAGCAGCACCAGCGGTCCGGCCATCCCCAACAGGGAGAGGCCGGTGACCAGGAGTCGGCGTCCCCGGGAGGTGCCCGGGGGACGGTAGAGGACGTAGGCCAGCCCGACCACCAGCGACAGCACCGCGGCCGAAAGCCAGAGTGGCAGAGGGATGAGGGGGTCGAAGGTGACACCCCTGACGGCCGAGACAACTCCCAGCACACCCATCCTGACGATCCCCCTCAGGTCCGAAAGACCTTGAGCACCAGCAGCTCGGCCCAGAGACAGCCACAGCACCCCAGCAGGAGCCAGGGCCACCACTCCCACCGTTGGCCCCCCGCCGCCAGGCTGCCGGCCGACCGCTCCACCTCGAGCCTGGCCCCTTCCCCCCACCCCTCCCGCTCCTGGGCCTGCCTCAGGAGGCCCTCGGGGTCCAGGGAGCGGAGGTCGCTTTCGCTGGCCGGACAGGCCGTGGCCAGTTGGTGGACCGTCTGTCCCCCGGCCTCCGCCTCCTCCCCGCCAGCAGTCACCACCTGGTAGATGCCGGGCTCACCGACCCGGTCCCACCGCCAAACCACGCCCGCAGGCCCCGGCTCCACCGCCCCCAGGTCCCCAGCGGTCTGCTCCGGGCCAACGATGCGCAGCGGCACCTGTGACGCCGGTCGGCCCCCCGGGAGCGACGTGCTCAGGGGGAGGGTGAGTCTGGAGCCGCAGGCCACTGCCGTCGCCCCCGCCGATCGGCCGCGGAGCAGTTCGCTCACCAGCTCGTGGGTCAGGGGCACGAAGAGGGGCGACCGGGGGAGGTCGCTTCCGGCCAGCGACAGGTTGAGGACGGCCATCCGTCCCTTGCCGCACGTCCCCAGGACCAGAGCGGCCGTGCCGTCTTCGTATTCGGCCAGCACCTGGCTTCCCAGGGTCCGTCCATCGGATCCGTTGGGCGCCACCGGCTCGCTGGTGAGACCGGAGGTGAAGGCCCGTCCCTTCTCCAGTTGCGCCAGCCCCTCGCCCAAGGCCCCGAAGACCCGGCGGCCAGGGCCCTGCCAGCGCAGCGCCGAGGCCCGGCCACTGCTGCCCTCGGGCCGACCCGGTGCGCCGTGGGTCGGCACGAAGCGCACGGGGAGCTGCAGTTCCTTGCCGGTCGGGGCGGCCTGGCTCAGCGCGGCCAGGTTCTCGGCGTCGGCCGGCTCGCAGGCGACGTAGAGGACGGGCGTACCGGCGGCCAGGACCGAGGCCAGTGCCGCTGCTGCCTCGCGGGCCAGCGGTCCCGGTTCCACCACGCAGATGAGGTCCACGCCGGCGAAGGGGTCCTCTCCGGCCCGTCCGGCCCGGGCCAGTTCGGCCGCGCTCATCGGCCGGAGGGACGAGTCCCGCTGCGGGCAGAGGGCCCGCTGGAGGAAGTAGGCCGAGCTGCCCAGCCGAGGTGAAGCTCCCCGGGTGAGCAGGCAGAAGGTGGGTGCACCGGCCTGGTGGAAGACGAAGGGACGCTTGTCGTCGTCGGGCAGAGCGTCCCTGGCCCCGACCAGCCTGACCCAGCCCGAGGTCCAGTCCCGGCCACCGGTGTCCACCTGCAGGCGGACCGTTTCGGTCTGCCAGGGTGGCACCACCACCTCTTCGCTGTAGAGGTGGTTGCCCGTGGCGACTTCGAGCCGTGCCCTCTCGGAGGTGTCGGCGAAGTTGCCCACCTGGATGCGCAGTTCGGCCAGGCTTCGCCTGTCTCGACTGTACGCACTGCCTGCCCGAGAGAAGCCCGTATACGGACTGCCCGTGGGGCAAGCTGAAAGTGGCGGTGCCACCCCGGCCGAGGGGAGTGGCTGGACGTCGGTGACGGCCAGGTTGCCGACCGTGCCGGTGAGCCCCACCTGGTCGAAGCGCACGGTCAGCTCCTCCGGCAGGAGTTGGAAGGGGGGCTCCTGCCAGTTGCTTCGCTGGAGGTCGGTGACCACGACCAGCTCGTGACGGGCCTGGCTGGCGTCCGGGTCCTGGGCAAACAGGCGGGCGGCCGAGGAGAAGGCAGCTCGCAGGTCGAGCTCCTCGCTCTGGGGTTCGGTGGAGCTGAGCGCCTGCTCCAGGCCGACCACGTTCTCGGTCAGGCGCTCGAAGAGGGGTTGGGCCTGGGCCCCGGCCAGGATGACGTTGGCCCGCAGCCCGGGGCGGTAGGCCAGGTAGCGTCCCGCAGCTGCCCGCGCCCGGTCGAACACGCGCACCCCGGAACGCCTGGCAGCGAGGCTCTGACTGACGTCCAGCAGGACGATGCGGACCGTGGGCTCGCTGCCCGTCCACTGGACGGCCGAGCTGGCCGGGGTAAAGAGTCGGGCGAAGGCCCCCACCAGTAGGGCCACGGCCAGCAGGCGGAGGGCCAGGACCAGAAAGTCGCGCAGCCGGGACCACCGGCGTCGCTGTCTGAGCACCTCCGAGAGGAAGCGGACGGCGGAGAAGGGGAGTGCCCGGGGACGGGGGCGGGTGAGGATGTGGATGAGGGGCGGAAGTCCCAGGAGGGTCGCTCCCAGGGCCAGGGCTATGGGCGAGCCGACTTCCACGTCTCTACCCCCGTCGTTCTACAAGCAACCCCTTGAGCACGGAAACGTAAGGAAGCGAGGTCGAGGCGGACCGGTAGTCGCAGCCACCTCCCACCGCGAACTCGGCCACCATCCGTTCGAAGTTACGGAAACGCCGACGGTAGAGGTCG
Source organism: uncultured Planctomycetota bacterium (assembly GCA_964536795.1). Taxonomy (GTDB): domain Bacteria; phylum Planctomycetota; class DG-23; order CBDVDV01; family CBDVDV01; genus CAZIBA01. The sequence goes on from CAZIBA010000084.1 coordinate 5,108, forward strand.
CGCACGTCGGCCGGTCGGCAACTGACCACGCCGTCCCCCTCCAGTCCCTCGAAGCGAAAGGCCGGACCCTCCGGGAGCTCCCGCTCCTGGGGGTGGACGACGTGCACCAGCAGCACCTCGAAGTGGCGATGGCGGAAAAGACGAACGGCCGCGAAGACCTCGGCCAGGTCCTCGTCCAGAAAGTCGCTGAGGATGACCAGCACGCCCCGTCGGCGGACCAGGGGGAAGAGCTCGCGCAGCCCCACGCCCATCCTGGTGCTGGCCACCGGCTCCACCTGCTCCAGCAGGCGAAGCAACTGGCCCAGGTGGGAGGGGGTGCTTCCGGAAGGCAGGTACTCCCGCAGGCCCCCGGCCGAGAGGGCCAGGCCCACCTGGTCCTCACCCCGTGTGATGACGAAGGAGAGGGCAGCGGCCAGGTAGCGGGCGTAGTCGAGTTTGGAGAGAGCGCCCCGACCGCCCTCGCCGGCGAAGAGCATGGATCGGCTGACGTCCAGGACGATGGTGGCGACGAGGTTGGTCTCGTTGGCGAAGATGCGTACGAAGGGCCGGCCCAGTCGGGCCAGGACTTTCCAGTCCAGATGTCGGAGGTCCTCGCCGGGCGTGTACTGACGGAAGTCGACGAACTCGACGGCCCCGCCCCGGAGGTGGGACTCGTGTCGGCCGGCGAAGGGTCCCTCCACCACCGTGCGGGGCACGAAGCGCAGGTGCCCCAGACGGGTGATGGCTTCGGCCTCCAGGAACCGGCTCTCCAGCCCGCCGGCCCCTGCACCCGTAGCGACTGTCTGCACCTCGCCCAGACCCATCTCTCTCCCCCGCTCGCTCCCGAGACGCCCGGACCCGTCGTCCGGGCCGATCTCCTGAGGGCTCAGACCGGCGTCTCTTCGAGAAGCCGATCGACGATGGCTGCCGAATCGACGCCGTCACCGATGGCGTGGTAGTTGGGGATGATGCGGTGTCGGAGCACGGGAAGGGCCAGGGCCTGGACGTCGTCGATGGTGGGGGCCGGTCGGCCCAGGAGCAGGGCCCGGGCCTTGGCCCCCAGCACCAGGAACTGCGAGGCCCGCGGCCCCGCACCCCACTCCACGTAGCGTTTCACCTGATCGCTGGCCCGCCCGTCGCCGGGACGGGAACCCCCGGAGAGCCCGACCGCGTAGGCGGCCACCGACTTGGGCACCGGTACCGAGTAGACCAGCTCGCGCAGTTCCAGGAACTGGGCCACCTCCAGGCGGGGCTCGGGGAGGGTGAGGGGACCGTGGGTGGTCTTCATCACGATCTCCTCCTCCTGCTCCGGGGTGGGGTAGTCGATGTGGATTTCCATCATGAAACGGTCGAGCTGGGCCTCGGGCAGGGGGTAGGTGCCTTCCTGTTCGATGGGGTTCTGCGTGGCCACCACCACGAAGGGCTCCTCCAGGTAGTAGGTCTTGCCGCCCACGGTGACGTGCTGCTCGGCCATGGCCTCCAGCAGGGCCGACTGGGTCTTGGGGGTGGCGCGGTTGATCTCGTCGGCCAGGATCAGGTTGGCGAAGACGGGACCGGGGCGGAAGACCATCCCCTCGCCCCGGGCCCGACCGGCCGGCTCCAGGGCCAGGAGCTCGTAGCCCGTGATGTCGGCGGGCATCAGGTCGGGGGTGAACTGGATGCGGCTGAAGTCCCAGTGGAAGGCCGCGGCCAGGGCCTTCACCAGGAGCGTCTTGGCCAGCCCGGGCACACCCAGGAGCAGGGCGTGGGACCCCGTGAGCGCACAGATGAGCAGCAGGTCCATGGTGGTGTCCTGACCGACGATGACCTCGTGCAGAGCCGTGCGGATGGTGCGGACGTGGTCGGCGAACTGGGACAGCTTCTCCCGGGCCACTTCCACGGGTGTCTCCTGCGAAGTGCTCACCACCGCCTCCTTGCGCTCGAGTGCTCCCCCTCGTTACCTATAGACGTATGAGCCCCGGAGACTTCTGGCCCAATCCCTGAAGAGAGGCTGCTCTCTGCTGGCGCCTGCTGCTCTGCGAAGCGGCGAAGCCGCCTCGCAGCGAAGCATGAGTCCGAGGGGAAGTTGACCGGACGACTTCGAAGGGGCGCGCGGACCGGACGGCGAAGCGGGTCGGCACCCCCCACCTCCTGAAGGTCGAGGAACCGGAATCGCCCAGAAGCTCCCACCGGGTACGGAACAGCACGGTGTGCTCAGGCCGGTTCCGCCCACGACGGGCAAGCTCACCCGCCCTGGACCAAAGGGCGAAGGCGCAACCCGCCCGGGCACTTCCCGCTGTAGTTAGATGCATTCTTGGCCGCCCGGTTCCCACTGTCAAGTGAGAAAAGCGGCTCCCCCGGCTTGCAGCCGACCGAGCCAGCCGGTAGCATAGTCGCTTGCTGCGGGCCGACCGGAACGGCCGCCTCGGCTTTCCCGTGGGCCTTGCTGGAGGACGTCCAGGTGCACGAGATGTCCATAGCCCAGTCGGTGGTGGAGGCGGTCCTCCGGGAGGTGGAGGGT
>CAZIBA010000085.1:0-7584 GCA_964536795.1 uncultured Planctomycetota bacterium
GTCATCGCCTCCTACGTCGAGTGGCGCAACGCCAAGAGCGGCTCCTTCACCTCCAGGGAAGAGGTCTACGAGTTCATCGACCAGATCATCGGTCGAAGCTTTCGCCGGGTGCAGGACACAGCCACGGCGCTGGGAGTGTCGCTGAGACGGGCGGCGCAGGTGCTGGCCGTCCAAGAGGTGGTGACCTCGATGCGGGAGCGGGGTTGGCTTTGAGGGGGAGGACGGCAGGGTCATTTAGTTCTCTGTGGTAAGGGGCCTCGAGGCCACCTCCCCGGCGGCTCATACACAAGATATGGGGCAAGTGATGGTCGCCCTCATGGCTCAGTGGCGACAATTGAATGACCATAGGGAGGACGGGGGAGGGCTTGCCCGGGCCCCGGGGGCGCGCTATAGTACGGCTGGACGGTGGTGGCAGAGCGTCGGGCAGGTAAAGGAGTGAGAGCGGTGTTGTGTGAGTGTCCCCATTGCAGCTACGAACTCGAGGTCTTCGACAAACTGGTCGGCCGACGGGTGAAGTGTCCCCGCTGCGGTGAGCGTTTTCGGGCCCGGGCCAAGAAGGGGTCTACGGCCCAGGTCGTCGAAGCAGCGATGCCGGACCCACCCGTCGCGTCCCGGGCTCATTTCCTCACCCGCCAGGTGGGAGTGTTCATCGGTGGGCTGGTGGCGGTGGCCGTCATTCTGGGGGCCCTGGTGGTGCGCATCTATCTGGATTACCAGCACCGCCAGGGGCAGGTCGCGGTCCTGGCCGAGGCCCGGGCGGAAAAGGAAGCGGGAGACGAATGGTTCGGGCGCACGGAGTTCGTCCAGGCCCGGGCCAGGTACCTGGAGGCCAAAAGGCTCAACGAGGTGCTGGAGGTGCCCAACTACGAGTTGGGCAGGGAGCTGGACCGCCTGCTGGAGACCGACGCTGTCAAATACCTGGGGCAGGGCTGGGTGGAGTTCCGCGATGAGTGGATGCCCCAGCAGAAGAAGGAAGGCATCCTGGCCCAGGAGCAGGGGCTGGTGGAGTTCGACGGCAAGTGGGTCACCCCCGAAGAGAAGGAACAACTGGAAGCGGAGAAGCAGAAGGCCGAGGCCACGGCCAAGCTGGCCCTGGAAGAGGCCTCCCTCCGGGCCGAGGCCCAAGAGCGCGGCCTGGAGGCGGTGGAGAACTTCCTCCGCTACGCCCACGATTACGCCCCGGCCGAGGCCGCTGAACGCTACATGAGCGAGCTCGCCGGTGACCCTCTGGAATACCCCCGCATCGTCTACGAGTACACCGTCGACACCGAGGTGGCCTACGTCTCCCAGGACTCCGAGCGCAAGCACCCCGACGTCTCGGCCACCTACTGCGGAGTTAAGGCCTACGTGAGCATCGGCACGGCCGCCGGCCGGGAACGGGTGGTCTGGAACTTCCAGGTCCGCCAGGTGGCCAGCGAGTGGAAGGTCACTTACGCCAAGCAGAAGGGGGCGCCCCAACTGGGTCCACCACCGGGGACACCGTCTGCCCCGCCCCCCGAAAGGGAGTAGGCCGTCGGACCGGACCGGTCCCGAGCAGCGTCCGGACCGCTGCCGACAACACGGAGAGGGAACCGTGACGGACAGAGACGAGAAGCGCCGACACCTGCGCGTCAAGGCCGCCCTGCCCGTCCAGATGGTGGACCAGCAGGGGAACGTCCTGGGGACCTGCGAGACGGTGAACCTCGGACGCCGGGGGATGCTCATCCGCAAGCCCAGCACCCCGGCGCTGGAAAAGGGCGACGACGTCTACGTCGCCATCGACCTCCCCACCGAGCACAGCCGCTGGGAGGAGAGGGACTCCGTCCAGCACTACTGCTTCCACGCCGTGGTCACCCGGGTCGGTGAGGAGACCGTGGCCCTCCACCTCAAGTACGCCCAGTTCATCTTCACCATCGCCTCCGACGAGTGAAATGAAGTCCAGACCCAGGGCGTTTTGGGGTTGCGCCGGCGCTGTGCTGGTGCTATGGTAGGGACTGTCGGGGCGTAGCTCAGTTTGGCTAGAGCGCATGAATGGGGTTCATGAGGTCGCAGGTTCGAATCCTGTCGCCCCGACCACGTAACTCCTGAGGATGCAGGGACTTGTAAAAATCCTTGCATCCTTTCTTTTTTGACGTACATTCATTTCGGAACATTTTCGGAACAATTCACGTTGAGAAATGGAGGCTTCCATGTCAGTCCACATTGAACGCAGGACGGGCAGATTCATCGTACGACAGCGCGATCAGCACGGGAAAAACCATACCATCACCGCCAACCCAGCTAACCTGAGAAGGTTCGGGATGCCGGTCCCGGAGAAGATAACCAAGTGGCACGCCAGGCGGCTCGACCGTGAGGTCGCCCTCGCTTTCGGGACTGGCATTCCAGCGGACGAGCCGCCAACTCCGCCCGGCAGCGACGACGCCACCCTGGGTGACGCCATCAAGGAATACCTCGCCACCGAACTGCCTTCCGAGGGCTTCAGCAAGTCCCATCGTGACCGGGTCCGCCTATCGCTGGGAGGCTACCTGCGTGGGATCGTGTCCAATGACGTCCTCCTGGCAGAGGTCGACGTCAGGGCCATCAACCGACTTCGAGCCGGCCTCCAGAGACGCGGGTTGTCCAAAGTATCCGTCCGCGCCTACTTCGATGACGTCAAGACCTTCTTCAGATGGTGCGTCGCCGGCAGGAAGATTGGGCGCAGCCCGTTCGACGCAGCCAAAGCCCCGCCCAAGTCATACGGCGAGGTCAAGTACCTTAGGCAGGCGGAGGTCGCGCGGTTGCTTCCGGCAGTGGCGGGCGATCCGTTGGAAGGACCTGTCGTCGGCATCCTCAACACCGGCGCCCGCAAGAGCGAGTTCACCAGACTGCGCTGGTCTGACTTCAACTTCGCACAAGGCATCGTGCGGATCCGGGGGAGCAAGACTCCCCAGGCTGTCCGACAGGTTCCTTTGACGGAAACGCTCACCCACTACCTCAGCCGCTTCAAGCGCCCGGCCGACCTGGAGGAACACGCTTTCACTAACACCAGAGGTCGGTCGTGGACGGCGAGCGGGCTATCTTCGGCCCTGAAGAGATTCCGTAGGGACAGCGGCCTGGGTTTTGGCTGGAATTTTCAGGTACTGCGGGCGACCTATGGGAGCCTTTTGGCTCTCAAGGGCATTCCTCTTGCTCATGTCGCTCAGTTGCTGGGCCACTCCGACGTAAGGGTGACACAACGCTGGTATGTAGGCCTTGCTGCCGAGGACATTGCGGCTCCCAGCGCCTCGGTGCTCGACGGTATCTTCGCAGAGGCTTGCCCCTCAGAAGGCGGGGCATAATGGTCCGCTGCTGAAGGTACCTTTGGAGCGTCCGCTTCGGGAAGAGCACCCTTGTGCCGAACTTGGTGTACGGAATGTGAAATCGTTCCCATTGCCTCAACCACGACTTGATTGTGGCAGGCCGCACATCCAGAATCTCTGCCAGTTGGGCAATCCGGTAGTATTCGTCGAATAGATCGTTCACGCGCTACCTCCTCAGCCTCTTCTGCAAGTAGAGGCGAATAGCGTCCTTCGGGAAGAGAAGGACAGTCCCCAGTCTGACGTAAGGCACACGACCCCTGCGAGCCCAGGAACGCACCGTGGCTGGCTTGACATGCACAGCTTCCGCCAGCTGCCGGGCAGTGTAATACTCGTCACGGATCGGGTCTTCCCTCACTCTCTTCGTTACTCCCTGTGATCGCGCCGGAGCTTCTCAGATGCCGGGGCCCGCCACGTTATGGCGCCCAACAGCGGCCTGGCTGAGCCTGTTTTCCCCTGGCCGAATCGCTCGCACTGACCCCTAAGCACTGGCTCGACCTTCTGGACTCTTGACCGACAGCAACGTGGCCATAGTCAAAGCCTGCGGTTCTACGCTCTGGTATCAGTCACTTTCTGCCTGGACGTCAGTTCGCTTCCTCTACCGCCTCGCTCCGTTCGAGAGCGCCGGAATCACGCAGGCGCTCATACACATTCAGCATCACCTCGTCCTTGCTGGCGATGCCCTTGTCCTCGAGGAGAGCGACTAAGACGTTCAGCATCCGTGCCCACTTGCGGAGGGTACATCCATCCTGCCGAGCCCTCTCGCGAAGGGCTCGGAGTTCCGTCAGCGCTCCGTGCAGGGATGAGTCCTTTCTGGCTCTGTCTTCTGGCATCCGGTCACTCCTCGGGCCAGCTGCTTGGCCGCCGGCTCCCATTCTCTCGACTGGGCTTGGGCTGGAGGCCACCCGGCTACGCGAGTCCCTTTGCCGCAAGCAGGTCCAGAGCGCCTCGCCACGCCTGCACGTCGTGTGGATCCCAGTAATCCCCAATCTCTTTGCGGACGGGACGGGCCAGTTCTGTGGGGTTGTCATAGCCCTCCTCTTCCAGATACTCCTCGAGCTTCACCAGCAGGAGCTTCTCCTCGTACCGTCTCAGCTCCTCCTCCTTGGCATGCTCTAAGATGACTCTGACCAGTTTGTGCCCCAAGATCTGGAAGTCTAAGAACGGCACCTCGTGCTCGGCTCCACAGTGCGGGCACGGCCCGGCCTTCTTCGTCATCTCCTCCAGCCAGTCTTTCAGAAACGGTTTGAGGTAGACCCTTGACATGCCGAAACCCGTCAACGTCATGAGGAGGTGTCTCCGCAGCGAGCTCTTTGCCGCCTTCCGGTACTCCTTCTGCCAGCGCTGCAGATAGGTTTGCTGCCGGGACCCAGCGCCTTTCTCTTTCATCTCCTGGCTCCTCTCTGCTTCGTCCGGGCCTGACTCTCGTTCCGCTTGGTCTACGGGCATTTTCCTGGTGCGTCTTGCCCTGTTCCGTGTGACTGCGGCCCCCCCGAGGGTCTCCCGTCGTTGCCATACCAGCAACATGGCCACCACCCCAATAGTGTATCTGGTCGGGCCTGACCCGCGGTCTCCGGTGAGATCGTATCTCCCGGGTCAATACAACGAGGCGGTTGCTCGTCCTCACGCGCCCCCACTGTGTGCGTAAGCTCCCCCGACACTCCCGTCGGCAAGGCAAGCTGAGCATCCTCCCTCGTCCGAATAGTACCCAGCAGTTCCTGAGTCCCGGGCCGTTCATCCGGGTTCTTGACCAGCATGGTAGAGGCCAGAGCCAATACACCCCGATCTGCGGTCCGACCAGCAAGGCCAGCCGGGAGCAGGGGTGGATCGAAGCAGATGTGGCCAACGACCGCCTCGACGGACTCGTCGTCCCAGTAGCGGAACGGATGCTGTCCCAGAAGGCATTCCCAGAGAATGACGCCGAGAGAGAAGACATCCCCAGCCGGGCTCACGGTACCGAACAAGACCACTTCCGGGGCAAGGTACAGCGCCGCAGATACAGAGGGCCCGGACGAGAGGTGATGGTCCAAGCCACCGCCAACGCCTCGGGCCTGGGTCAGGTCGAAACGCCCCTGGTCAGACAGGACGATGGCCACGGGTGTCAGAGAACCGTGGATTCCCCCTCCATGATGCAGTACGGCCAACTCAGTCAGGACGTCCTGGGCAACCAGGACAATGGAGCCTTCAGAAAGGGATTCATCGTTCTTCTGGCAGGCTCGGAGGACATCCCCCAAGGTCAGGACATCTACCGCTGTCTCACTCGAGAACTGGACGGGCCGCCCGTGGCGCCATTCAACCGTCATTGTTCCCCTCCCCGTCACTTCTGCGCGGCTCATCCTCTGTGGACTCCTCAGGAGCGGCGTCTTTCGGCTGAGGAGGTGATTCGTCCTCCTCGTCCTCCCAGGCCCCCTGGGAAAGCCGAAGCATCCTGGGAGTCTCGCCGGAAGCCTTGGTCTTTGGACGGACTGGCTCGTCGCCAGCCCCCAGGTATCCTTCCACCCCACAAACAGGGCACTCTGGGTCGGGCTCGACCTTCGCGGCGATGAGCTGGCAGCCCTGCCGGTCGTAATGGAGGAACTCCTTCCCCGCCAGCCCCTCACCGAAGATCAGCCGCACAAACTGTGAGATGGCCAGGTGGCTGGCCACGCCGTTGAGGTGGAGCACAGACGGCGTCGGTGTCAGGTCAGTCCCTCGCACATACCCTCTCCTGGCTCGCTCCTGATTCTCCTCGTCCGAAAGGAGGTCGAGCGCTGCCTCTGTGGGATCGATGGTTCTGGTGCAGAAAAGGCAGCCACTTCGCCCGGGCAGGACCACTCTGACCTGTCCCACCGCCTGGTACGAGTGTTCTTCCGGGATGATCTCTGAGGCCACACTCAGGTAAGGTATGAGGTAGCGCACAGAGAGCGAGTTGAGGATCTTCCGCGCACCCTCGTTGTCCACGGCCCCGATCAGCAGGTGGGCTTCCTTGGCCAGTGCCATCATGCTGTCGGTCTGGATGCTAGCCTGATAGCAGGTCACAGAGGCACCGGGTGCCTTCAGCGTCGCGTATCGCCGCGCGATCTCGGCCTTCGACTTTCCTACATCCTCCGGATAGGCATAGGGAATCCTTGACAGGTTTGAAGCCTCGACGACATCAGGATCGCAGGCTTTGATCCAGCCCCGCCTGCCCACGCCCAGGGCAGGAAGGGCCATGAAAAGGAGGGAGCCGTTTCCTCCCAGGCCGGCGATGAAGACCTTAAGCGGCCCCAGTTGGCTCTGGTCCCAGCCCGGAATGAGCAGGTGGCGCGCGTATTCATCGCTCTCAAGAACAGCGGCCCGCTTGCCGTTGCCCAGGATCTCGGTGGGGGAGCCCAGGATTTGCAGCTCATCAATGCACTCAAACTTGCCGCTCCGCCGGCCCCACACCCGCCCGTCAAAGCCTCGAAGTGACGGCCCTACGACCACCATGCCCATGGTGGCGGGTTCAGGGAAATGGTCAGCGATGAAGCGGGCATTCTGGACGCCGTGGTGGAAGTCCACGCCGCTCAGACCGGGGTTCTCCGACCAGGGGTGGGTGTGAAAATCGATGACCGTATAGTGTTGATCATGGGCAAGCCCGTAGGCTAGGGCCTGTAACTGGGCCGTCGGCGCCACCGACCCGCCGCTCTGCTCAGCGAGGTCACTTGGACCGGGGAACACGGTTTGCCTGACGAGGTAGATGCGCTCGTTCGGTCCTTCGGCGTGTGAACAGACCGCGAATGTCTGGCTCTCCTTGGTCGGGTCTTCGTGCAGGAAGCTCCTCAGGGAGACGCCGTTATCCTGGGTGATGCGCAGAACGTTTCTCTTCTTCATCGGCTGGCCTCCTACGGCGGATCGGTCATGTGAGCGCGGACGATCTCGAAGAAGGTGATGAGGTCGTCCTGGCAGGGATCCCAATCAATCCACTCGTAGCACCACCAGGCCCAGCCCCGAGGACCTGTACCCGGGTGGTAGTCCCTGGGAGTCCTCCCCTCAAACAGCAGGCCGGCCGGCACGTACACATGAGAACTGCCCACACCGGGAGGGCACTCGCGGTAGTCCCCTGGGATCTCTGTCCAGAGGTCGATGGCCTGCTTGTTGTAGCCTGGCGGGAGAGAGAATCTCCGCACGATGAAGTATCCAAGGTCTTCGTCGACATCCAGGTCGAACCGGTACGAGAGTTGACTGAGATCCCTCTCAAGAATCCTCACATTCATGACCTATCCCCTTTTGGCCCGAGGAGTATCGAGGAGCCAGCTATCCGGGTCGATGG
>CAZIBA010000086.1:0-7581 GCA_964536795.1 uncultured Planctomycetota bacterium
AGAGGGACGCTTCTCAGTGTCACCGAAGCATTGTGGCTGCCGGAGTCCAGCAGAGCTCTGCTTCACCGATGAAGGTAATCCACATTTGACTCGCCAGGAGTTTCAGGAAAAGCACGTCCTCATCACTGTGATTGCCTACCCCACGCCGAGCAGGAAGTACCACGAAGCCAATTGCGTAGCTGGCATCGACATGCAGAGTCACGAGTGGGTGCGGCTGTGGCCAGTTCTCTACCGGGATCTGCTCTATTGGGAGCGTTTTCACAAGTACGAGATCGTAAGCGTGCATGCGAGGAAGTCCACTCAGGACTCCAGGCCGGAGAGCTGGCGTCCCGACTGCTCTCGTATCTCCACCGTGGGAAAGCTGAAGGCCGATAGGGGGTGGTCGGCCAAAAAGCGTGTTGTCCTGCCTCTTGCTGACGCCTCGATGTGCGAGATCGCCAAGTTACAGACAAGCACCGGGAAGTCCCTCGGCCTCTTCAAGCCCAGGGAGGTCGTTGACTTCCTCGTCGAAGAAACGTCAGCCGAGTGGGACGGACGCCAAAAGGCAGCGCTCGACCAACTCCACCTCTTCGACCGAAAGAAGAACAGGTTGGAGAGAATACCCCTGAACTTCAGGTATCACTACTACTGCAGCGATGCCAATTGCGACGGCCATAAGCAAAAGCTAATCGATTGGGAGGTATGTCAGCTCTACCGGAATCTTCGTGATAGAGGCGACGACATGCCCACGATCAAGCAGAAGATAAGAGACAAGTTCTTGACCCAGCTTTGCGGTAACGACAGAGATACCTACTTCTTCGTCGGGAACCAGTGGCTGAATCCTCGCGGGTTCCTGGTACTGGGAGTATTCTGGCCGCCCCGAGCTTAGCTCCATTCTGCACCCGCTGCCGGCTGCCGACCCCGGGCCCTGCGTCCGCCGTGGCGGGCGGTCCGTGGCACCCACCACCTGCGACTTGTGACCTGCGGCGTTACTTCGCTATGCGGTAGACGTGGCGCTGGTAGGTGGTGAAGCTGTCGGTGAACCTCCTTCCACTGATGCTGACCTTACGGTCCTCGAAGAGCACGTCGGCCTGCTCCAGGCCGGTGAGGCCGGCCAGTTCGAGGTCCACCCGGCCGATGGACTTCTCGCTGTCGCTCACGCTGACGAGGTAGTAGGCGTTTGGGGTTTCTTTGAGGACGTGGTGGACGTGCTCACTTGAGGTCCGGCACTCCTGGGTCGAGGTGGGGGAGGTGAGGGCGGGTGCCAGCTCCTTGATCTCCAAGGAGATGGCCTTCATCGTCTCCCAGATTCTGGGGTTTCGGCGGGCGTCGTTGTACTCCCAGTAGATGATGCCGGAGGCCCCGTGGGCCAGGGCCAGGTAGGTGACCAGGTACTCCTGCTCGGGCGTTGCCCTCGAGGTCGCCTGCGGGACCATCCAGGTGGGGCCGTCGTGGGCCCGGCGCATGACGTCCTGGCTGGAGGCGACCCGGGTGAGCGGGCGGTCCGTGCCGATGGGGTAGACGTCGGTGGCCAGGATGTCGGTGGTGTTGCCGTACTGGTAGAGGTTGCTGTCGGCCCAGGGCATGACCACCACCCAGGTGGGGTGGTTGGGGTCCTCTTCGTGGAGGAGCTTGGTGGCCAGGCGAATCTCGGGGGGCGGGACGTTCCAGCGCATGTGGTCGGGCTCATCACAGACGTACCAGGAGAAGAGGGCCGGGTGGTTCTTGTAGGGTCGGGCCACCTCGGCAGCCCTTTCGGGAACGTGGGCGCGCATGAGACCCTCCAGGAAGACCTGTCCGTAGACGCCGTGCTCCTGGCAGGTGTCCAGGAACTCCTTGACGTTCCTCCCGGGTCCACCCGTCGAGTAGTTGAACCCCGTGCCGGCGTAGCCGGCCGGGTCGCCGTGGTAGAAGCCCAGGGGGAAGAAGGGCTCACCGTTGACGTAGGTGACTTCCCCCTTGATGGTGACCACGGTGGGTGTGCCTGTGATGCTCTCCCCGGCCTCGACCGCCTTCGCCGTCTCGGGCACCAGGGCCACGTCGTCCATGTAGAGGGTATCGGTCCCCACGTTGTAAAGGTAGAGCACAGCGGAGCCCCCGGGCTCGGCGACGGTGACCTCAAAGCGTTTCTCAGTCCATTCTTCCGCGACCGCGAAGCGCTCCGATGAGCGACCCGTCTGGATGGCGGCGCTGCCCTCGCGCTCGAAGCCGTAGAACATCCGCACCCCCGGTCCCCGGGCTTTGACCCACATAGAGAGCGTGTACTCACCCGAGGCCAGCTCCACCTGCCTTTCCGACCAGATGCCGCCCCGGCCCTGCTTCTGACAGACGATCGCTGCACTCGAAGCGCCGGTGTGGGCGTTGGCGTCAACGCCTCGTTCGAACAGGTAGGAGCCCCCGTCCCAGGTACCCCAGGAGCGCCAGTCCTGGTAGCCCAACTCGAAGCTGCCGTTGGGGATGAGGTTCCCGGGCACGACGAGGGCCGGCGTGGCCTCGTCCTCGGGGAGGAGCCAGGAGTCGTCGTGGGGGCCGCGATGCAGCCTGACGTTGTCGACGTAGAGAAGGGCCGACCTCTTTCCCAGCTCCACCTGCTCGCCCGAGGCGTCCCGTTCCACCATGTAGCTGGCCGCCGGCAGGCTCCCCTCGGCGATCATCCAGAACCGGTCCACCTTGGTGACGTCGATCTGGCTGGCCATCCCCAGGATGGAATACTCGATGGTGTGACGGCCCTCGCGCAGAAGGTAGTACCAGGAGATGTACGTGTTGCCGACCGTGTCCTGGGCCCGCAACGTGACGACGATGGGGGAGCCCACCATGAAGACGTCGAACTTGAGGTGATCGTATCCGGAGAAGTCGTGCGGCCCGCGCCCGGCTCGCAGGCCGAAGTTCGGTCGCACCTCGGGGAAGGCGATGCGCAGCGACTGTTTGCCTTCAGTCGCGTGAGCCGGTGAAAGCGCCAGTTCGCCGTTGGCCTCCCAGAGGGCGAGGTCGCTCCGCTTCTCGAACCCCCACAGAAACTTCTCCCCCGCCTCCTCGCCGAAGAGGGCTGCACCGAGCACCCCAGCCAACGCCATTGCCGCCAACAGTCTCATTGCCGGTTCCTCCCCTGATGTGAGTCCCGGGCGCACCACCCGAAGTGACTGACGCTTAACCAGTATGACGGCCTTCCCGACTGCTGCCAAGCCCAAAGGCGCACGCTCGCGCACACTGTTGACCTCATCCGTCGCTCGTCCTACCATGCTTCAGCATCATCCGCAGGAGCGGGTCCGTGGCCAGGGGGAGGGACGATGCGAAAGCTGCTGGGCATTATGTTGGTCATCCTGGCCCTCGTAGCGCTCGCCGGTTCGGGTGCCCCCGGAGGCCGGGCGGAGCTTTCCGCCGCTCCCGAGAGCCGAGGGCTCTACCTGGTGGTGACGAGGAAGGCCCTTGCTGACGCACTTCAGCCGTGGGTGGAGTACAGACGCGGGCAGGGGTTCGACGTGCGCGTGGGCGTCCTGGACGACGTGGTCGTCGGTGAGACCCCCAGAGAGGCGGCGGTGGTCGACTGGCTGGCCGAGTCGGCGCGGTCGGCAGGTCGTCGGCCTCGCTGTATTCTGCTGGTGGGTGACGTCGATGAGGGGCAGCCGTGGCACGTGCCCACCGTTCGCAAGCCCCTGTACCGCTGGCGGATGGCGCAACGGCGCGATTTCGCTTCGGACGTGGCCTACGGTGACCTGGATGGCGACAACGTTCCTGACGTGCCTGTTGGCAGGCTGCCGGTCCGGACTGAAGAACAATTGCAGCAGCAGGTTGAGAAGATCATCCGCTACGAATCTCTCAGGCCAACCCCCAATAGCCTGCGGATCGTTGCTTGGACGGGGACCTCAGCGTATGGAGCGGCCAGCGACTTCCTCGCGGCAACGCTGACGGATCAGGTTCTGGGCGCCAACCGTCCGATGACGTTCACCGCCTGGACCATCTGCGCACACTTAGCTTCGCCGTACTGTGGATATCCGCCCGAGCAGCCGAAGAAGTTCGTTGCCGCGATGCGTGCGGGAAGCGTGCTGTCGGTGGTGGTCGCGCACGGCATCCGCACGGCCGTTCTGTCAATGACTCATGAGGCGAAACGGGTACAACTGGACATTGACCACGCACAAGAGTTCGCCGGCGGGATCCCCGTGGCGCCCCTTGTCATCCTCACCTGTGACACGGGCGCCTTTGACTGGCCTCGGCGGCAGTGTCTGGCAGAGGAGTTCGTTCTCCAGCCCGGCGGGCCCATTGTGGTCGTGGCCGCCACCACCGAATCGCATTCCCTCACAAACTGCTATAGCGCTATGGCGCTCGTCAGCCGACTCGCCGGTCCTGAAGAGGGCATCGGAGACTGGTGGCTGATGGTTCAGAAGGACGCGTCGAGACTCCACAACCCCTTCATACAACGGATGGTTCTCTATGCAGAAGGCAGCCTGGAGCCGATTATGAACGTCGCCAAGCTGCGTCGCGATCAGATGCTGATGTATAACTTGCTGGGTGACCCGGCGTGCCCGCGGCTCCGACCCGAGCCGATGCAGGTGGACGTGATCCGCCAGGGGGACGAGCTCGCCCTGGAAGGCGACGTGCCTGACGGTTGTGAGGAGATGCTCGTTCAACTGATCTCGGGCCGGGGCGCATCCGCTGCGACCCAACCAGTGGTTGGGCTCGTGGGAAAGGAACTGGCGGAGGCGCAGCGCAGAAACTTTGAACTGGTGAACGCCCCTCCACTGATGCTGTATCGCCAGCCCGCCTCGGGGCGCACCTGGCGGGCGACCGTCACGCTGCCCGAGGACGCTGCGGCAAAGAAAGGCATCATTCAGGTCATTGGTCTGGGCAAGAGACGAGTCTGGGCGTCTGCTCATGCTTTGCAGCAATGAGAGCCGTCGTCAGCTGGGAGAAGGGCGCTGGTCTGCGCCCTGGGTGGGAGTGGGAAAGATGGTGAAGGCGTCAATGGCACGGAGTTGGCTCGGTGCTTGCCTCTGGCCGGGAGTGGCGTGGTTCGTGGGGGCAATGGCTGCGGTCGGCGGTGAACCCGGCCATGTTGCTGGGCGGCCGGCCCGGACGGCCGAGCCCGAGAGCGGGGTGTTCGTGGCCCGCTTCGAGAAGGGGGCCGTGGTCCCGGGGACGGCCCGTCGGCTGGGGCCGCGAGGTAGCTTCTTCCAGTCCATGGTTCACCCGGCGTGCACCTCGGTGGTCTTCTGGGGGCGGGCCGAGGGGGCGGAGGGCTTTGACATCTGGGTGTCGCAGGTGGACGGGTCCCACTGTCACCGGCTCACGACAGACGGCCAGGGCAACGAAGGCCCCTTCTGGTTTCCAGACGGCAGGCACGTCGTCTACGCCTCCACCAGACCGGGCTCGGACAATCCCCCACCCGTGACCGTCGGCAGCCGCCAGCAGCGACCTTCCCGCATCTGGATGATGGACGCCGACGGCCGAAACCAGCGCCAGCTCACGTTCGGCCCCTGGATCGAGGGCCGGCCCTGCGTCTCGCCCGACGGTAGGACAATCGTCTTCTGCTCCAACCGCTCGGGAGGCATGAACCTGTGGTGGACCGATCCGACGGGCCGGGAGCCGGTCCAGATCACCCGGGGCGACAAGAAGGACTGGCGGCCCGTGTTCTCCCCCGACGGCCGATACCTGGCATACTTCAGCGACAACACCGAGAGCGGTCAGAGAAACCTGGCCATCCTCCGGTGGCCCGACGGGGCGCCCCGCTTTCCCGTCGCCCTCAAGCCCGGGGAGTGGATTCACGGTCCCTACTGGCGGGCCGACGGCCGCTCGGTGCTGGTCCATGGCTACCTGATGGGTTCGCAGGTGACCAATCTCTACCAGGTGGAACTGACGACGGGCACGGTGACGCCCTTCCCGGTGGCCGGGTTCGAGCGGTCGGGGCATGGCTCCTGGGACCGAGCAGAAACGGTGATGGCCTTCGACGGCCAGCGCGAAGCCCCCGCCCCCAGCACCGAGCGCAACTGACTCCCCTCCCTTCCCTTGGCACACCTTCGCAGCGCAGGCGTCGGCACAGTGCTGTTGGCGGCCGCCGAGGCGTCTTGCCTACCCCGGTCGGCCGCCCAGGCTGGCCAGGTCGAAGTCGCGGGCAGCGTGATAGCAGGCGATGATGTTTTCTGTCGAGGTGTCGGGTTGGATGACGTTGGAGGGGAAGACCACCAGCCCGCCGTCGTAGCCACAGGTCCTGATGAGTTCCTCCACCTCGGCCCGCACGTCCTCCGGTGAGCCGAAGGGCAGCGTGCGCTGCAGGCTGATGCCCCCGTGCAGCGTGAGCCTGTCACCCCACTTCCGCTTCACCTCGACCGGGTCCATGCACTCGGGCTGCAGTGGGTTGAGGACGTCGAAGCCTATCTCCACGATATCGGCCACCAGGTCGGTGACGTCGCCGTCGCTGTGGATGAAGAAGTGGACGTCGGGGTTGACGGCCCGGCAGTCTTCGATGAGCTTGGCCATGCGGGGTTTGTCCACGGCCCGCCAGGCGTCGGGGCCCATGATGATACGGTCCTGCATGGCGATGTCACCGGTCACCGTGACCATGTCGACGCCCGCTCGGGCCATCCGCTTGGTCATCTCACCGTAGAGAGCGTAGAGGCGGTCGTAGAGGCTTTCGAGCAGCTCGCGGTTGGCGTAGTAGTCGGCCAGGACGTTGTCCATCCCACGAAGCATCCAGGCCTGCTTGTAGGGGTTGGAGATGCCAGCGGAGACGAAGAGTTGCTGGTCCTTCAGCGCCTGCACTCGCTGGGCGTAGTCTTCGGGCTCACGGATCTGCTCGTCGGTGGGCCAGGGGTAGCTCTCCACGTCCGCGACCGTCCGCGCGTCCTGGAGCGGGCCTGCCACCCACTCCTCGTACCAGCCCCCCTCACCGATGCGATGACGGATGCCCCAGCCGTTCTCGTAGGTGCGGTCGTCCAGCCAGATGGCCCGCATCGTGCTGTGGGCGCCCTGAGACACGGTTGCTTTGGCCTCGAACTCAGGGAAACGGAGCCCGACGCCACAGTCGGCCCATCCCTCTATGCCCAACTCCCGAAGCACGGCGGACCAGTCGTCGGTCCTGTAATGGGCCAGGAGGCGCTTGTGGACCTCGGTGTGGAACCAGCCCGCGGTGGGCGTGTGGTCGGGGAGCTGGTGGCTGAGGGTGGCCAGGATCCGTTCGCGCGGCGTCATAAGTTGCTGTGCTCCTCGCTCGCTTGGAAAGGGGGACCCGGCCAGCCCTCACTGTAGGCCGACCGTTGCTGCATTGTTGACGGGTCTGCGTCCCGGTGTCAAGGGCCGGGGGACCTGGGTCATCCCCAGTTTTGGGGTGTTGTGGGTGGCACACCTTGAGCTTGCTCAAGGTGTGTGCGGAGCACCGGAAGGGATAAGCTCGCTGCTCTGAAAGAGTTACGGCAGCAACGTTCAATACCTCTTTCCCACGCTTCGCGCCCACCTTGGCAAAGCCAAGATGGGCCACCCCATGTGGGTAACCTCACGCAAAAACAGGACTTACGGGAATTGGGGATGAGTCAGCTGGGGGACGAGCCGGAAGCAGGCACGGCCGGGCCCTCTGCTCCGCCCTGCGTAGCGGCTACGCAGAGCAGGGCCTCG
>CAZIBA010000087.1:0-7524 GCA_964536795.1 uncultured Planctomycetota bacterium
TCAGCAGGACGCTGATGCTGGGAAGGCCTTTGCTCTCTCCGTCCAGGAGAAGGTCATCCTCTACCCCGGGTTCGGGGACGATTTCACGGTGGAGATGCTGGCCTCGGGCGAGCTGCCGCGCCCTGGTGCGGATGAAGCGGTGGCTGGTTTCTACGTGACAGAGAAGGACGAGGTGGTTCTCGGGGGACGCACGTTCACCGTGGTGGGGGTCCTTGGCGAGCACGTCACCCTCTTCCTGGACTCCTACCTGCTCCCTGAGCATCCGGCGCACGCTGACCTGTTCGGACCAGAGGACCGGGACGTTGAGTCTGCCTACCTCGTTCGGCAGTCGATTGCGGAGCTCCAGGAGCCGGAGATGCAGAAGCGACTTTCGTCCGCTTTCCCGAGCGGGCGGTTCGCCGTGTGGCGGGGGACGGTCCGCACTAAGCCAGGGCCATTCTTCACGTTTGTGGCAGGGATGGCCCTCCTGGTGCTCGGCGGCTCCGTTTCCCTGACACGACTTTGCTGCTTTCTGGCTGAACGGGCTCGCCCTGCGGTTCTCCGGGCTCCCCTGGCAGAGATCCGGAAGCGGAAGCGTCTGTTCCTGGCGTTGCTTCTCATCTATTTCGGGGCGGTGGTGTTCTTCACGGTAGTCGTCCATCAGGCGCCCGAGCTTCAACGCTTCATCTGGGCGCAGGTGAGCCTGGGACTGAGGAAGGGCCCTCTTGCTCCCGTGGTCAAGGCCTACGCCAGCAGGAACATCGCTCGAGCCGCTGTCCTGACGCTGGCAATCAACTTCGGTTTGGGGTCGATCGCGGTCATCACGCTGCCTTCGCTCGTCCTGCCCGGCGTCGGCGCGGTGATGGCCTTGGTGCGGGCCTCCATGTGGGGGCTGCTCTTGGCGCCGACGGCGACAGAGCTCCTGCAGGCGATGGTGTTTCACTCCATCACCCTACTGCTGGAGGGTTCGGCGTACGTCCTGGCTGCGTTCTTCGCGCTCCTGGTCCACATCTACCTTTTCAGCCGACGCGAGGGCGAGCGGGTGATAATCCGGTACGGCAGGGCGCTCCTGATGAACCTCAGGGGGAACCTCCTGGTCCTCATCGTGCTGGCCGTCTCGGCCATCTACGAAGCCATCGAGGTCATCCTGCAGATGTGAACGAGTCGAAGGCCCCGGCTCAGAGCCAGCGCTGGAGCCAGGCCCAGGCTTCGGACTGCATTTCCAGGTTGAACTCGTGGGGGCCGGGGTAGAGGACGCTTTTGAAGCGGTCGGGGGAGCCGGCCTGCTCGTAGCCCCGGGCGACGTCCCGGTGGGCGTCCCGGACGGCCTGGGGTGGGAAGAGACCGTCCTCGGTGCCGTTGATGCAGAGGAAGGCCCGGGGGGCGATGAGCATCGCTACGTCGGGCAGGTCCATCTCCCGGTAGAGTCCGGGGATGAGCTTGGTGAAGCCCACCGTCCAGCGGATGTGCTTCGGGATGCAGGGGGCCAGCCTGGTCATCCAGCCCACGTCCACAGCGGCCTTGATGCGCTCGTCCAGCGCAGCCAGGAAGAGCGACCGGTAGCCACCCACCGACAGACCCACGCAGGCCAGCCTGTCGGCGTCCACCTCGGGAAGGTCGGCCAGCAGGTCCAGGCTTCGGCGGTCGTCCCAGAGGGTGATGCCCGGCCAGGTGACGCCGGCCGTGAGCAGCGCCCGGACCACGAGCTCCTCCATCTCAGCGTTTCGCCGATTGAGCTTGCCGACGTCCTCGTCGGTGATGGAACCGGGGGCCACGTTCTGCTCGGCGGGGAGGATGAGCCGGCGCTCCCCGAAGTAAAAGGCATCGGTGACCAAGACCACGTAGCCCCGGCGGGCGAGCTCGTCGGCGATGCTTCGGCCGCTGTAGTACTGCGCTTTGAAGTTGGTGAGGACGGGGCGCTGCTCAGGCAGGGCCACCAACTTCTCCTTGCCGTAGTAGTAGAAGCCGCCGTGGTCGTGGAGCACCAGCACGCCTGGGGCGGGCAGTTCCACCCCCTTGGGTATGAGGAGGTAGGCGGGCACGGAGCAGTCGGGGCTGGTCCGGAAGGACAGCCTGCGTCTCACGAAGGCCCCGCTGTCTTCGCTGCGCACCAGGGTGGGCTCGGGCTGGACCGTGGGGGGCTGGTAGTGGAGGAGCTCGGTGATGCGGGAACGGGCCTGGGCCTGCCAGCGGGTCAGGTCGGGGAAGTTTTTGTGCAGGTAGGAGAGGGCCAGGGGTGAGCGCTGGGAGAGGGCCTGGATGAAGGGGTAGAGGCTTCCCAGGTCGTAGGAGACGTCGGCGTCGGCCTTCAGAGCAGATGAGGGGCGAGCGGCCGGCTGGGGGTCGCCGGTGAGCTGCTCGCCGAGGGCGGTGAAGGCGGCAACCCCCGTCAGGCCTCCCAGCAGGTGGAAGAGGTCGCGTCGCGAGAGCGTCGTAGGCATAGCTTTTCCCCGGGCGACCGGCCCTCGACGGGCCCGCAGAGGAGAGGCAAGAAGCCCCTTGTCGGCTCCAAGAAGCTCTCAAGGCCCGTCAGTGGACGGTCCTGATTGAGAAATGTGCCCTGTTTTCCTGATTTCCCCACACCAGCGTTGACAGCAGCGCTATAGTCTGCTATTATGCTCAGAGAGGAATGTAAAAGCAATGGGCGTGGTGACGACGTCGAACCACGGCCCTGCCTGGATGACTGGAGTTCTGAGACATATTGGCGTAGGTCGCCGGTCCTCAAGGGGAAGCTGTCTGCCTGAGCTTCTACCTGAGGCTTTTCTTTTGGGGTTGTCAACCCCGGGGAGGACGTGGGATGCCCAACGGAAGACGCCGTCGGGCAGGACGCAACAAGGACGAGGCCCCCGGCCTCAAGGCTGAACTGCCCGAGGCGGCCCAGCTCCTGGTGAGACAGAGCCTGGCCGCTGGTGAGGACATCGAGGTGGGTGTGGCCGGTGACGTGACCGGGGAGGGAAGGTACGGCTTCTCGGGGCTGGCGGCCACGGAGCAGGCGCTCTACCTGCTGACGGGCGACCCGGAGGGTGCGTTGGAGTTAGAGGCCATCCCTCTGGAGGAGGTGATGTCCGCCCGTCACAAGACCTACGTCGGTAACGGCGAACTGGAGATCATCACCCACGACCGAGGTCCCCGCTCCGTCCGTCACAGTCGAACCCTGGACGTACCCTTCGAGAAGGCGGCCCAGAAGCTGGGTCGGCTGCTCCGTCTTTACCGGCGGGACCAGGTGGTGACGGAACCGGAGGAAGAGCTGGAGGAGGAAGGAGTAGCGGAGGAAGAGGTCCAGAGGATAGCCCTTCCTCAGGCCTCTATGATCAAGGCCGACCGCTGCGAGAGGTGTGGGGCCGTGCTGGTGGGTCGGGGGAAGATCTGTCCTCGGTGTCAGGAGAAATGGAAGACGGTCCTCCGTCTGTTCAACTACATCAAGCCCCACAAGGGTCTGGCCATCGCTGTGTTGTCGATGAGCCTGACGGTGGCCTTGTTGGGGCTCATCCCCACGTTGCTGAACAAGCCCCTGTTCGACAAGGTCCTGGTGGGGAACGACTTCCATCTGTTGCTGGTCCTGGTCATTGCGCTGATGTTCACCTACCTGCTCAACGCCTTGCTGCAGGGCTCCAAGCAGTACCTTTCGGGCTGGCTGGGGCAGGAGATTATCTACGACCTGCGCAACGAGGCCTACCGCAACCTCCAGCGCCTGAGCCTGAGCTTCTTTGACAGTCGGCGGACCGGTGAGCTGATGAGCCGGGTCAACAACGACACCGAGCGCGTACAGGGCTTCCTGGTGCAGGTCACCCAGCAGACCCTCATTGACATCATGCAGATGTCGTGGATTGCCGTCTTCCTGTTCTGGTTTGACTGGCGGCTGGCCCTCGTCACCATGGTGCCCATTCCTGTCATCGCCTACGGGACCATCTGGTTCAGTCGGAAGGTGCACGGCATCTACCATCGCCTGTGGCGGCGGGTGGCGGCCCTCAGCGCGGCTCTTCAAGACACCATCTCGGGCATCCGTCTGGTGAAGGCCTTCGGTCAGGAGGATCGTTCCGAGGAGTACTTCGCCCGCAAGAGCGGGGAGTACTTCGTGGAGAGCATCCGGGGCAACCGGCTGCGGAGCATCATCTTCCCGGCCATCGGTCTGGCCACGTCGCTGGGTAACCTCTTCATCTGGACGTACGGCGGCTGGCAGGTCATGCAGGGAAACCTGAGCGTCGGCAGCTTCGTGGTCTTCATCCGCTTCATCTCGCAGTTCTACCGTCCGGTGCAGGCCCTGAGCATGCTGAGCCACCAGTTCCAGCACGCGACCACCTCGGCCGAGCGGGTCTTCGAGGTCATCGACACCGAGCGGGACGTCGACGAGCCCCCTAACGCCGTCACCCTGAAGAAGTTGAGTGGTGAGGTGGTGTTCGAGCAGGCCGACTTCGGCTATGAGCCCGGTCAGGTGGTGCTTCGGGACATCAACTTCACGGCCAAGCCGGGTCAGATGATCGGCATCGTCGGTCCCAGTGGCGTGGGCAAGACCACCCTGGCCAACCTCATCCTCCGCTTCTACGACGTCACCCGGGGCCGGGTACTCATCGACGGGGTGGACATCCGCGACCTCTCTCTCTACACCCTCAGGGAGTTCACCTCGGTGGTGCTCCAGGACCCCTTCCTCTTTCACGGCACCATCCTGGAGAACATCCGCTACAGCGCCCCCGATGCCCCATTGGACGCCGTCGTCCGGGCAGCCAAGGCCGCTGCAGCGCACGACTTCATCACTTCCTTCCCCGACGCCTACGACACCCACGTGGGCGAGCGGGGGGTGAGACTCTCGGGTGGTCAGAAGCAGCGCATCGCCATAGCACGGGCCATCCTCAAGAACCCCCGGGTCCTCATCCTCGACGAGGCCACCTCCTCCGTGGACACCGAAACCGAAAGCCTCATACAGCAGGCCATGGCGGAGCTGGTCAAGGACCGCACCACCTTCGTCATCGCCCACCGGCTGTCCACCCTTAAGCAGGCCGACACCATCCTGGTGCTCCGCGACGGCACCATCGTCGAACGGGGGACCCACGAGGGACTCATCCGGATGCAGGGCTTCTACGCCAGCCTGTGTGAGAAGCAGGCCCTGATGGCCAAGATCGAGGCCTTCCAGGACGAGGAGGCGCACGAGGCGGACGAAGAACCCGAGTACGGGAGGGGCAGGCGCCGACCATGAACGGGCACGGGGGCATAGAAGAGAGCGTTCTGGAGCGGGAGGTCAGCTACGTCGACCCCGAGGGTGTCACCATCTGGCGGGACGGTTACGGCCAGCTCCGCCTGAAGCTGGCCGACGGCCGGCAGTTCCGTGACGTACACCTCACCCTGGCCTTCCCCTTGAGTAACGCCGGACGGATGCTCATCCTCCACGACGCCGACCTGGCCGAGGTCGCCATCATCGACGAGTACCTCAACCTCGAAGAGCAGTCCCGGGAGTTGGTCCTGACGGAGCTGGAGAAGGCCTACTTCATGCCCCAGATCACCCGTATCCTCAGCGTCCACGAGCAGCACGGAGTGGCCACCTTGGAGGTGGAGACCGACCGCGGACCCCGCACCGTTCAGGTCGAGTTCCACCACCGCCTCCGTTTCCTGCCAGGCGGGCGGGTCCTCATCCACGACGTGGATGCCAACCGCTACGAGATCCCCAGCCTGGACGACCTCGACGCCCGAAGCCAGGCCCTCATCGACGAATTCCTCTGAGAACGGGTGCACGTCAAGGCCGTGGGACCCGGTGATCAGGCGACTCCGCTCATACGACTCGCACGACCTTCGCCCTTCGGGCTATGGTGGACAGGCTTGCCTGTCGTGAGCTCCGTCGAACGGCCCGGCCGTGCAGGAGCGCAACACGGAGTCACCTTGCGGGGTGCCCGTGCCACCGCTGCCGGGCAAGAATGCCCGGCCTCCCTTGTTCGGGAGGGCGGACATTTCCATACCGACTCGTACGAGCCTGTCCGCTAACACCGTGATGGGCTTCGACCCGTACGGGTGCTACCTCTGCCTACACGGGAGACGTAGGGACAGACCTTCAGGTCTGTCCGTGGCCGGGTCTGAAGACCCGGCCCTACACCACGTTGTGCCACGGCCGGTCTTGTCCGGCCGTGAAGGAGTAAGCTGTGCCACCCACGGTCCTCTCTCTTCCTCTAAGAGAGGGACGGGGTGAGGGAAGCGGGTGTGCCACCTCCTGCATCGACCCTCGGTCGGTGGGAAGGCCGACGGTCGCAGCCCGCGCCACCTTGCCCTTTGACTTGCCGCTTCCACGGGCGTAGTCTGGGCGCCCACGCACCACTTGGGCGGAGGCGGGCCATGGCGCAGTTGGGACGAGGCAGCGGAGTCACAGCCCGGGCCCTGCTGCTGGGCGTGCTCCTGGTGGTGGCCATCAACCTCTACGACCCCTTCTCCGCCTACGTCATCCACGCCTCCCCCTTCACCCGCAGCCACTTCCCCTTTGCCGTCCTCTTCGCGCTGCTGGTGCTGGTGCTGGGGGTGAATCCGCTGCTCCGTCTGCTGGCGCCGAAAGCGGCCCTGGCCCAGACCGAGCTCATGACCATCGTGGCCGTCGGCTTCCTGGGCTGCGCCATACCCACGGCCGTCGGTCGGCTGGTGGCCACGGCGAGCGCACCGGACTACTTCGCCTCCCCCGAAAACCAGTGGCCCGAATACGTCCTGGACAACCTCCCCGCCAACCTCATCCCCAGCGACGCCCAGAGCGGGGTGGCCCAGTTCTACCAGGGCCTCCCGCCCGGGGTGCCGGCCGTCTGGCAGGTGTGGCTCGTGCCTATGTTCTGGTGGTTGACCTTCGTCGTCGCCGTCGTCGTGGGCTGCTTCTGCATCTCCGTCATCCTCCGTCGCCAGTGGGTGGAGCGGGAGAGGCTCACCTTTCCGCTGGTGCAGGTGCCCCTGCTGCTGGCCGCTGAGCCGGAGCAGGGCAAGCTGCTCCCCCGCATCTTCCGCGAGCGGCTCTTCTGGGTCGCCTTTGCCGTCCCCCTGGCCTGCATCCTGTGGAACGTCGTCGGCTACTTCCATCCGGCCTGGCCCACCATGGAGTTCCTCACCCGCCACTACGCCAGGCGCATCGGTCCCGACTTCCCCGACCTCATCCTCAAGTTCGACGTCTACGTCATCTGCTTCGCCTTCTTTACGCCGCTCAACATCCTCCTCTCCCTCTGGTTCTTCCACTACTTCACCCTCGCCGAGATCGGCTTCACCAACCGCCTGGGCCTGAGCGGCGGGGGTGGCGAGTCGGGCGCCCCCTGGCAGGGCTACTTCGGCCTCGCCTTCTTCGTCCTCTGGGGGCTCTACGTTGCCCGGGCCCACCTGCGCGACGTCTGGCGAAAGGCCTGGAACCCCCGCTACCCCGTGGACGATTCCGGCGAGCTCGTCAGCTACCGGACGGCCGTAGTGGGCCTGGTGGTGGCTGGCTGTTACGTAGTCTTCTGGATGTGGCGGGCAGGGATGAACATGCCCGTGGCCCTGCTGGTGACCCTCTTCTCGCTCATCATCTACCTGGGCCTGGCCAAGATCGTGGCCCTGGGC
>CAZIBA010000088.1:0-7504 GCA_964536795.1 uncultured Planctomycetota bacterium
CTGGATGCCCGAGACGGGGGCCTGGCCGAAGCTGAGTGACGTACAGTCGGCTGCATTCTCATACGCTCTGTGTGCGACCTCGGCGGCCGCGTTGACGAAGACCTCATAGTATGCGCGGGAGATGGCATTGAGTCCGTGCTTCTGCAGCTCCCCGTGGATGTGCCAGCGGACGTTCGGCGTTTGATGCTGGTGCACGGTGTGAAAGATCAGCTCGAAGTCCGTTCGGCCCAGCCTGTCACTTAGGGCAGTCACCACGTCCACGCGGTCCTCGTAGGTGAAGCCGATAACGTCAGCCGACAGGAAGAAGGCGGGCCTCCCGTCAGAGAGGATGACACAGAGACCCCGAACCCAGATGTCGTCCCACACCTCAACCAGTTCATCGTCCACCCCCAGGGCGCACGGCGTGCCCAGCGGGGGCGTGATCTTGACCTTGGCGAACCCGACTTCCATTGCCAGCGCCTCTCCCGCCCGACCTGCTGCGGCTCGGTCTTCAGACACTGAAGTGGATGTGGAGGACGTCGCCGTCGCGGACGACGAACGTCTTCCCCTCGGTGAGCATCTTGCCGCGGGCGCGGGCCTCCTGGAGCGAGCCACACTCGGCCATATCCTCAAAGGCCACCACGTCGGCCCGGATGAAGCCCCGCTCCATGTCCGAGTGGATAGCGCCGGCCGCGTCGATGACGTGGGAGCCCCGGGGAAGGAGCCAGGCCCGGACCTCGTTGCCGACGGTAGTGAAGAAGGTAACGAGGCCCAGGGCCTCGAGGCAGGCGCGGATGACGTCAGGAGCTTCGGGGTGGGTGATGCCCATGGCCTCCATGTAGTCGGCCCGCTCCTCTTCGGGAAGCTCACCCACCTCCATCTCCACCTCTGCGCACATGGGGAGCGTGGGCCCCTCGCTCGGCAGTTCTGGGGCGGCCTCGCGCAGGAGCTCTTCCCCGATGTTGAGCAGGATAGCCCTGGGCTTCTGGGTGAGAAAGCCGAAGGTGCGAAGCAGGGGCTGGTCGCGGGGGACCACGGGGAGTTCGCGCAGGGGCTGTTCCTTCTCCAGGAACTCGGAGCAGCAGTCGAGGAGCTGTAGTTCGCGCCGGTCTCGCTCGACGTCGCTTCCGTGCTTGCGGACCGACTTGCGCAGGCTCTCCAGCCGGTGCTCGACCACCTCCTGGTCGCTGACCAGGAACTCGGCCTCCATCTCGCTCAGGTCACGGCCCGGGTCCACCGACGCGAAGGGGTGAGGCACACGGGGGCTCTGGAAGGCGCGGAGCACCAGGAGCAGCAGGTCGACTTCCCGGATGTGGGCCAGCAGGCCCCGGCTTCCCTGACGGTCCTCGCCCGGCCCCAGGGCCAGGCCGGGGAAGTCCTCGAACTCCAGGTGAGCCGAGGTGAGCTTTTTGGGAGAGAGCAGCTCTCCCAGCCGGGTCAGACGATCGTCGGGGACGGCCACGGAGGCCAGGTGACGCTTCCCGGCCGGACCGCTGTAGGTACCCACCGGCGCCCCAACCCCGCTCAGGGCGTTGAGCACCGCGGTCTTGCCACTGCCCGTCAATCCGACAATGCCCACCCTCATCTCTCCTCCCTCCCACGCGCTCGCGCCGACTTCGCCGACAGGTCACACCCCAGACCCCCCAGGTAGACCCGGCCCAGGTCCCCGGAACGCTTCATCTCACCCAAGAGCACGCCCACGTCCGCCCGCACCTGCCCCTTCCACAAGGTGCGGCCGTTCACCACCAGCTCCAGCGGACGCGCAAAGTCCACCAGCTTCGGGCTCAACCACACGGTCATCCTCGCCACCCCAGCCGTCGTCACCTTGACGACGTTGCCCTCCCCCACCGAGGCCCTCACGGTGGGCAGGTCGCCAGCCAGTTGGGCCCGGGCCAGCTCAAGTTGCTCCTCTTTGCTCAGATTGCTGTCGTAGGTCCCCTTGAGCTTGACGGGCTTGCTGGCGTCCCACTCCTCCCCGGCGAGGGCCGTCACCTCAACCCAGAACGAGCGGCCCTGGTCCAGGTGGTGGATGCGATTGAACAGCGTCGTCGGGACCGGGTCCCGCCGACGCTCCGCCATCCAGGCAAAAACCCGGTCGTTCTCCGAGCTGTAGGCACCGTGCTCTGTCCCAGCGACGACCAGCGCCGCGTCCCCACCCAGAGCCTGCAGGTGCTCGACGGCCTGCTGGCAGACCGACCGGACAGCTGTATCCCTCTCACCCACCAAGGCCAGCACGGCCGGTCCGCTGGAGGCGTTCTGCAGGTAGAGGTAGGAGGTGATGGGCCAGCCTTCGTGGACGGGCATGCCCGACTCGGGAACGAGGCCGGCGAACCGATCGGCGTGGTGGAGGCCCACGTCCCAGGCGCCGTGACCGCCCGCGGAGAGCCCCGTGAGGAAGACGCGGTCGGGGTCAACGTGGTAGCTCCGGGCCACGTCCTCGATTGTGGCCAGCACCAAGGCCCGCTCGCCCGGCCGCGCGCCGTAGCCCCGGCCAGCGTAGGGGTCGGTAGGGCAGGCCAGGAGGTAGCCCCGCTCCAGGCAAGGCCCCCGCCAGCGAGAGACGAACTCGCTTCCCCGCGAGCCGATACCGTGACAGGCCAGCAGCAGGGGATGGGCTCGCCTTGGATCGTAGTCGTGAGGAACCGCCAGGGCGTACTCTATTCTGTCGCCCCCCACGGTGACGGTGCGCGTCTGCTCACCGGTGGGCTGAGGACCGTACCAGGGACCCTCCTGTGCCAGGGCCGACACCACCTCGGGGGAAACGTCCTGGAGGGCCTCGAGCTGGGCCAGCGCCCCGGCCTCCTCACCGGCGGAGGCGGCCCGTAAGTAGTCGGCGATGAGCTGCAGGGCCTGAGCCAGGTGGGAGGCGTCCTTGAGGTCCGACACGGACACCTTGCCCGCCACCGCCAGAAGGTCCTGGAGGAGGGTGAGAAGCTCAGCGCCCTCAGGTGCTGAGAGGGACCCAGACGGAAGTTTCTCAGCGAACTCACCCACGTTGAGGGCCACTTCGGCCGTCAACCCCGCACACAGCCGATCGATCTGGCTCACCCGTCCGGCCAGGGCCGGGTCGCCCGCGTCGGCCAGGGCCGACCGGCAGGCCCCGAGGGCGGCCTCGATCCTGCTGCGGGCCGCGCCGGCGAGAGCGCTGTCGCGGTCGGCCGGGGTGACCCAGCGGCCCTCAAAGCGCACGTGGCCGAGGAGACGGTTTGCCCCTTCGTGTTCGGGGTCGGCGGCCAGGGCAGCCCGGGCTTCCCTTCGGGCTTGTTCCTCGAGGTCGTGCTCCCGGCACCAGAGGGCGAGCTGGTAATGACCGTGTGCATCGAAAGCAGCAAGGGCCTGGGCCCTCTTGCGATACTGCTCCTCGGGCGTGGCCACCTTTTCGACGCGCAGGACTTCGTCCCGGCGAAAGGTGACCGTGCCGAACCTGGTCGCGACGACCACCTTGTCATCCTCGTAGGAGACGTCCCCCTCCAGGGTACGCCCGCTCCTCAGGTGGACGACGTCAGCCCCGAGAGCGCCGCTGAGAGCGCAGAGGAGCGAGGCGACCACAAGAACGCCTCTCGACCACCTCCCCGCCGATAGCCACGACGAGGCACCGCCTCTTTCGGCTGGCCCCTCGCACCGTCCGGAAACAAGCTCTTCTCGGGCAGGTCCGCCGGCCGGCGGATACAGCCGAGACAACGAAAGTCTCATCGCAGAACCCCGGGAACACACCTCTCCTGCGCACCCGGATTATAGGCCCTAAGAACCCGGCAAGACAAGGTACCGGCTCCCGGGCCTGCCTTTTGGCTGGCTTAGTCAGACCGGAGTCGTACAATGGCGTGACCTCCGTGCACCATCCGATGAGGTTCTACTGTGGTCAACGGAACGACGACTGAGCGGCCGACAGTCCTGGAGCAGCGTCCTTTCTCGCCCGCTCTCGCCATCCTCCTGGGGTTGGCCCTGGTGGTGGGGACGAACGTGGCCGCCCCCGTGGTGGAGTTCCACTACCAGGTCTACGGCATCGCCCGGACCCAGTTCCCCATCGCCCTGCTCTTCTTCGTGCTCATCGTGAGCTTCGTGGTGAACCCGCTTTTGGGGCTGGCGTCGCAGCGGATGCGCATTCGTCGGGACGAGGTGGCCGGTGCCCTGGTCATCGGGTTCGTGGGGGCAGCTATGCCCTCGCTGGTCGGCCGCTTTCTCTCCACCATCACGGCCCCGGCCTACTTCGCCTCGGCCGAGAACCAATGGCCCGCCTTTGTGACCCCTTACCTCAGGAAGTGGCTGGTCCCCTCGGACGAAGCCGGGGCGGTCACCTCTTTCTACCAGGGGCTGCCCGAGGGGGGTCAGTTCCAGTGGGGTGCCTGGGCCGTGCCGCTCTTCTGGTGGCTGAGCTTCATCGCGGCCATCTTCCTGGCCTGTGTGGCCATCGCCGTCATCCTCCGCCGACAGTGGGTAGAGCACGAAAGGCTGGCCTTCCCCTTCGCCGAGGTCCCACTGGGCATCGTGCGGGAGAGCCAGGGAGGCACCGCCTCTCTCGTCTTGCCCACCGGTGAGTCGAGTCAAGAGCTCTTCTCGACCAAGCAGGGCGGAGGCACGAGACAAGCGAAGCTTGGTGGAGCGCTGCTCCGCAACCGCCTGTTCTGGATCGGCTTCGCGGTGCCCTTTCTGTGCGTGGTCTGGAACGTGGTGGGCTACTTCTACCCCGGCCTGCCTCCCATCCGGGCGATGTTCGGCTACCCCTTCGTCCGCACGGCCCGCGACTTTCCCCCCATTTACACCCGGCTGGATTTCTACATCATCGGCTTCGCCTACTTTACGCCGCTGGACATCCTGTTCTCGCTCTGGCTGGCCCGGGCCCTGCTGATGCTGCAGGTCGGGGTGAGCCGACGGGTCGGTTTCGGCGCCGGTTCCCTGGGGAAGAACATCCGCTGGCAGTGCTTTGGTGGGCTGGCCGTGTTCGTGTTCTGGGGGTTGTGGATGGCCCGGTCGCATCTGCTGCGGGTGTTCCGGGCGGGCCTGGCCCTTCGCCGGTCGCCTGAGGACGGGCAGGAGCTGCTCAGCTACCGGAGCGCGGTCTGGCTGCTACTGGTGAGCTTCTGCTACCTGGTGGCCTGGCTGATGCGGATAGGGATGAACCTGGGGGTGGTGCTGTTGTTCCTGGTGGTGTGTCTGGTCATCTACCTGGGGATGGCCAAGATCATCGCCATGGCCGGGCTCATCTCGCTGAAGGCCCCGGCCGAAGCGGGGGAGGTGGTGTCCAGCATCGTCGGCACCCGCGTCTTCGACCCCTCCACCCGCCTGTCGCTCAACATGATGATGGCCCTGTTCTGCATCAACAAGGGCTTCGCCATGCCCGGGGCGGCCACCTCGGCGCGACTGGGCGAGGAGCTGCCCAGCCGACGACACGCCGTGGGCAAGGCGTTGGTGATAGGGGGCCTGCTGGCCCTGCTGGTGGCCGTCTCCTGGCACATCGTGCTGGCCTACCAGGACGGGGCCCAGAACTACGAGGGCTGGGTCTTCAACATAGCCAACAAGTTCCCCTACGACGAAACCGTCACCGAGGCCCGCAACCCCACGGGAACCGAGTGGCAGCCGCTGAGCCATATGGCTTTCGGCGGGGTGTTGGTGGCCGTCCTCACCGCGGCCCTCTACCGCTTCAGTTGGTGGCCCCTCCATCCGGTGGGCTTCACCGTGGCGGCCACCTGGACCATCGAGGTGTCGGCCTTCAGCCTGTTTCTGGCTTGGGCACTCAAGCTCCTCATCCTGAAGGTCGGGGGCGTGCAGCTCTACCGACGCAGCCAGGTCATCATCCTGGGGTCGATGGCTGGCTACGCCCTGGCCGTGGGCATCTCCATGGTCGTGGACATCATCTTCTTCCCCGGCCAGGGTCACCCCATCCATTCGCCACCAATGTAGAGCGCGGTCAGAAGGTGATAACCTGACCCACGCCTTCGGGTGTGGGTTGGCCATCGCGGAGGGCCCAGCGGCCGGCAATGATGACGTGCTGGATGCCCTGCGCATACTGATGCGCGTCTTCGAAGGTCGCAGTATCCTGAACCGTCGCGGGGTCGAAGACGGTCAGGTCGGCGACGGCCCCTTCCCGAATGACACCGCGGTCGCTGAAGCCGAACCGCTCGGCCGGCAGGCCCGTCATCTTGCGCACCGCTTCTTCCAGACCCAGCCTCTTCTGTTCCCGGACGTAGCGCGCGAGCACACGAGGGAAGGTGCCGTAGTTGCGCGGGTGGGAGATACCCACTCCGGGCAGGCGAAGCTGGCCGTCGCTCACCACGGCGACCTCCGGATGGCTGATGATTGCCGCCACGTCTTCCTCGTCCATCAGGAAGCCGATGGCCGAGCCTGAACCGTGGAGCCCCAGGTCGACGACCAGGTCGGCCGGCTCTTTCCCGGTCCCTTCGGACAGCTCTGCGAGCGTGAGACCTTCGTAGGAAGGTCGCTGGGGTGCCCGGGCGATGCGGATGCGCTCCGGGCCGCCGATCGAGGCGATACGCCGGTCGATCGCCCGACGAGTGGCTTCGGACACCCCTTCACCTTCGGCTTCCCAGTGGGGGATGGCCATGGCCCAGATGCCCCCATAGCACGCGGCGTAGGGGTAGGCGTCAGCACCGACGGGAACGCCCCTTGCCCTGGCCTCCTCGATGATGGCGAGAAGCTCCTCGGCCCGGCCCCAGTTGGCCTGGCCGATGAGCTTGAGGTGGGAGACCTCGACCCGGGCCCCCGACTCCTCAGCCACCGCGACGGCCTCCCGGACGCAGGCAAACACCCCGTCGCCCTCGTCGCGCATGTGCACCGCATACACCCGCCCCCGGCGGACCAGCACCCGGCAAAGCTCCACCACTTCGGCCGTCGGCAGGGCCTCCTGTGACGCGTTGGCCTGGCCGGAAGACATGCCCACGGCGCCTTCATCGAGGGCCTGCTTCAGGTTCCGGCTCATGTGGGTGAGGCCCTTCGGTGTGCGGGGGTCGAGGTTGGCGTCTCGGGCCCGTCGGCGCAGCGTGCCATGGCCGACGAGGGTGGTGTAGTTGGTGCGGAGCTTCAGTGGCCTGGCCGCTTGCAGGTGTTGGCCGATGGGCCAGGGACTCCCGCCACAGTTCCCAGCCACCAGCGTGGTGACGCCCTGACGGAGCATGTTCTCGGCGTAAGGGATCTTGAGCACGCCGCCTTCCATCTCGTTGTGGGCGTGGTGATGAACGTCGATGAAGCCGGGGGCCACCACCTTGCCGGCGACGTCCACGACCTCGCCGGCGGCCGGCGCTTCTCCGGGCGGAAGCAGGGCCTCAACTCGCCCTTCCGCCACCACCACGGTCGCCGGTCGCCCGGGAGCGCCCGTTCCATCCACCACTGTGCCGTTGGTCAGAATGAGGGGTTCATCGCCTGCTGACCTCATCGGAAGTCTCCTCAAGTTGTGTTCTGGACTTCACCTGCGAGCCGACACTGCCGATAGGATAGACAGAGGAAGAGGCGACGTCAAACAAGCTTCGCCCTTCGACTCCGCCCTTCGACTCCGCTCAGGGCGGCCTGAGCA
>CAZIBA010000089.1:0-7419 GCA_964536795.1 uncultured Planctomycetota bacterium
AAGGCCATGGCCCCCATCGTGCTGGAGCTCCTCACCAGCAGCGAGATGCTCAAGACCTACCCGCCCGACATCGAGATCACCCACGATTTCCTCAAACCCTACAAGCTGGTGATAAAGGACGAGCGGGCCTCGCTTTACCCACCCTCCTGGATGGTGGGGCGGGGGGGCTTCGCCGAGCACACCTTCGAGCTCAGCAAGAAGGGCGGGAGCTGGCGCATCATCAAGATGCCCTTCCTGGTGAAATAGGACCCACCGGCGAGGGAAAGTCCTTGTTCCCTCGCCTGCACTTCCCTTACACTGCCTCTGCGTGGGGGTCCCCACGCTTCGGAGCCCGGCCCAGTCAGCGGCACCGAGGGAGACATCGAGGAGGACGTCCGTGGCCCGTGACGACCTGCGCCTGTTCGTCGACCCTCCGGCCGAGTTCCGTTTCGCCCCCTTCTGGTTCCTCAACCACCGCCTGACCGACGACGAGCTGGTGCGCCAGATCGGGGAACTACAGCAGGCCGGCTGCGGGGGCTTCGTCCTCCACGCCCGTCACGGTCTGCTCACCCCTTACCTGAGCGAGGAGTGGCTGGACCGCATCGAGACCTGCTGCCGGGAGGCCCGGCGGCTGGGGATGTGGGTCTGGCTCTACGACGAGGAGAACTGGCCCAGTGGGCCCGTGGGCGGTCGGCTCATCGAGGAGCACCCGGAGTTCTGCATGAGCCAACTGTACGTTTCGGGCCAGTGGCGGGCCCGCAGCGGCCGGGCCCTGGACGTCCCCGTGGAGCTGGGCGACGGTCTGGAGTACGTGCTGGCCGTGCCCGGGGAAGGGGAGCGGAGCCAGCGCACCTTCGAGGGCATCAGTACCATCACCGAGCACGTCCGGGACGGTCGTCTGCGCTGGCAGACCCCCGAGGGCCGCTGGCTGGTGCTGGCCTTCTCCCGCAGTATCTTCCGGGGCACCTTCTTCTCCGGCTACCTGGACCTGCTCAACCCCAAGGCCGTGGCCGGCTTCATCGGGGCCACCCACAAGCGCTACCAGCGCCGACTCAAGAGGTACTTCGGCGGGACCATCAAGGGCATCTTCACCGATGAGCCCTCGGCCTGCTACAGCAGCCGACCCGACGCCATCCCCTGGACGGCGGGGCTTCCGACCGCCTTCGAGAAGTCGGCCGGCTACCCCTTCGTCCGGGCCCTGCCCGCCCTCTTCCTGGACTTCGGTGAGACCACGTCCGTGGTGCGCTGCGACTTCAGGCGAACCGTCACCGACCTCTACGTGAACAGCTTCTACAAGCCCATCTACCGGTGGTGCGAGCGCAGCCGCATCCGTTCCATAGGCCACCTGAACGGCGAGGATCGGCTGCGGAGCATCCTCAAGCAGCAGGGCGACTTCTTCAGCTGCACTCGCTGGATGCACTACGCAGGGCTCGATTCCCTGTGCAACGTCACCTGGCCCAAGCCCGGCTACGGCAACAACCTGGTGGCCGGCAAGATGGCCAGTTCGGCCGGACACCTGTTGGAGAAGCCCCGGGTGATGAACGAGAGCTGGGGCCTGGCCGGGGGCTGGGCCGCGAGCCTGCGGATGCTCAAGAAGTTGGGTGACTTCCACCTGGCCCTGGGCACCAACTACTTCGTCCCCCACGCCGTCTACTACAGCCTGGAGGGCTTCCGCAAGTGGGAGTGCCCGCCCGACGAGTCCTACCACCAGCCCTACTGGCCCCACTACCGCCTGTTCGCCGACTACCTGGCCCGCCTCTCTGCCCTCTTCGCCAACGGCCGGCACGTGGCCCAGGTGGCCGTGCTCGTCCCCACCCACACCGGCTGGGCGCTGCAGGCCCCCTTGGCCGCCAGTCCCTCCTTCTCCAGCGCCGAGGAGGGCCGACGACGAGAGGCCCTGCACCAGCTCGAACATACCTTCGAAGCCGTCAGTGAGGAGCTGCTGCGGGCCGGCTACGACTTCGACTACATCACCGAGGAGCTGCTCCAACAGGCCAAGGCGGGCGACGGCCGGCTGATCCTGCGCGGCAGGGGTCACCGGGAGCTGGAGAGCTTCCGCGTCCTGGTGCTCCCCCGGGTGGAGGTGCTCTCCCGGGACTCCTTGCCGGCCATCGAGGAGCTGGCCAAGGCCGGGGGGATGGTGGTCTTCGTCGAGACCCTGCCCGACACCAGCGTGGAGAACGGCGCCGACCGGGATGTGGCCGAGTGGTCGCACGCCCTCTTGGAGCGCTACCCCGCGAACGTCTTTCTCGTAGGCCGGGGCGGCCGGCAACTGGTGCGGGCACTCCGCCGGAGCCTTCCACCGGACTGCCTGACCAGGGAGAACCGCGACCTGGTGGCCCTGCGCTACCAGCGGGACGGTCGCCAGTATTACCTCCTGGTCAACACGTCAGAGGAGACCGACTACCCCGACCTGGCCCTCTCCCTGGCCGGAAGCGGACGGGCCTACGAGATGGACCCGGAGACAGGGCGCATCCACGAGCTCGAGACGGCCGCCGAGGAGGGACGGGTGAAGCTCAGCCTGGACCTCCCCCGGGTGGGAAGCCGGGTAGTGATGCTCTCGGAAGGGACGGTCCAGGCCGAGCCGGCCCGACCCCGACTGCTCCCTCCCGGCAAGCGGGTACTCCGGCTTCCCCGACGATGGGAGTTCGAGGCCCAGGGGGGCAACTACCTGCCCCTGGCCGACTGGCACCAGTCCTCGAAGGGCTACGACAGTGGACGGGAGTGGCTGGGCTACGTCAACGAGTACCGGACCAGCTTCCAGGTAAGTCAGCCCCCCGGCTGGGCCCGGCTGCTGCTGGACGGCCTCTTCCGCCAGGAGCTCTACGGCGGGCGTCGACTCAAGCCCGTCAGCGTCACGCTCAACGGCCGGGAGCTGACCGGCTTCCAGCCCAGCACCCATTACGACCGCCAGTGCTTCGAGGTGGACGTGACCGACTGCCTGCGCAGGGGGAAGAACGACCTGCTCATCTCCGGCACCGGGGGTATGGGCGAGGCCGTTCACCTGGACCAGGCCCAGTACCTGGTGGGTGACTTCTCACTGACCCGCCGGGGCAGCCGGTGGGTGGTGGCCGCTCCGCGCCGGGAGCTGGACGTGGGCTCCTGGGCGGAGCAGGGCTACCCGTACTTCAGCGGCGTCGGCGTCTACCGCACGTCCTTCAAGGTGCCCAGGCGGGTGCCCGACGGTCGGCTCCTGCTTCGCTTCTCCCGGGTGGCCGAGCTGGTGGAGGTGCGCCTGAACGGAGAGCCGGTGGGGGTGCGGGCCTGGCCTCCCTACGACGTCGAGGTGACGGGGAAGCTCAAGCCCGGCAAGAATGAGGTGGAGGTGCGGGTGGCCAACACCTTGCACAACCTGTTCATGAAGGACCGCCGGGCCTCCGGGCTGCTGGGGGGTGTGGAGCTGGTGTCGGCCCGGGAGTAGACCCCAGGTTTCGGATTCTTCTTCTTTTCGGTCTTGACTCTGAACACTTCACCCGATAGCATCATCGCGTCACCCAAGAGGGGGACACGGGGTCCGTCACCGTTCCGAGTCCTCCTCGCCTATAGCTGGTATGTCACCCCAAAACGGGGCAGCTCTCGTGGAGGCTGCCCGTCTTCTGCTTTCGGTGCGCTCCCCGGCTACTGGAGGTCTGTTCCATGGGTGCACGCCCGGACCTACCGGACGTGAACCACAGTTCGCCCGCGGTCCCAGACGTCCCACAGCACCCACAGGAAGGGCAAATGCGGACTTTGACGTACGACGAGGTACTCCGGGGCCGCCAGTACCAGTCCCACCAGCTCACGGAAGTGCTGCAGGATATACAACAGGCCGACGGCTATATCTCCCAAGAGGCCATGTGTGCCGTCTCCGAGCAACTGGCCGTGCCCCTCATCGAGGTATACCGCGTGGCCAGCTTCTACAAGGCCTTCACGCTTACGCCGCGCGGGCGACACCTCATCACGGTGTGCACGGGCACGGCCTGCCACGTGCGCGGCGCCCCGCGCATGCTGGACGAGGTGCTCGGTCAACTCGGGGTCAAACCGGGTGAGACGACCGACGACGGACTCTTCACCGTCGAGTGTGTCAATTGCCTGGGTGCCTGCGCCCTGGGTCCGGTCGTCGTCCTGGACGGCGTCTATTATGACCATATGACCCCCGGTAAGCTCCGGAAGCTCATCCAGTCGGTCCGGGAGGCGACGGACAAGTTGGCGACGAATGCCTGAGCTCGGCACTATCGACGACCTTGCTGCCCTGCGCAGACAGACCGACGCTCGTCGAAAGGGCGTACGCACGACCATCACCATGTGTGGAGGCACCGGTTGTCAGGCATCGGGCTGTCTCGCCGTCGTCGAGGCCATCGAGAAGGAGCTTCTCAGGAATGACCTCACAAGCGAGGTGCACCTGCGGGTCACCGGCTGCCACGGCTTTTGCGAGCATGGCCCGCTGGTCGTCATCGAGCCGGGCAACATCTTCTACTGCCACCTCCGCGCCGAGGACGCTGCTGAGATCGTGTCCCGCACCGTTGCTGGCGGGCAGGTCATCGAACGTCTGCTGTACACCGACCCGGTCTCGGGAGACAAGGTACGCACCGAGGCCGAAATCCCCTTCTACCGCGCCCAGGACCGTGCGCTGCTGGGGCAGAACAGGCTCATCGATCCCACGTCCATCGAGGACTACGTGGGCATCGGCGGCTACTTGGCCCTGGAGAAGGTGCTGACGGGGCTCAGCCCGGAGCAGGTCATCGAAGAGGTGAAGGCCTCGGGGCTGCGGGGGCTTGGTGGGGGTGGGTTCCCGACCGGACGTAAATGGGAACTGTGCCGCGCGGCTGAGGGCGACGAGAAGTACGTCATCTGCAACGCCGACGAGGGTGACCCCGGGGCCTACATGGACCGCAGCATCCTCGAGGGCAACCCGCACGCGGTGCTCGAGGGGATGATGATCGGCGCCTACGCCATAGGCGCACGCCAGGGCTACATCTACGTCCGCAACGAATACCCTCTCGCCCTCAGCCACGCGCGTACCGCCATCGCTCAGGCCCACGAACTCGGCCTGCTGGGCGAAGACATCCTGGGGTCGGGCTTCTCGCTGGACGTCGGGATTGCTCGGGGCGCCGGCGCCTTCGTCTGTGGCGAATCCACCGCCCTTATGGCCGCGCTTGAGGGCAAGGTCGGTGAGCCGAAACCGAAGGACGTCCACACCGTCGAAGACGGTCTCTGGCACAAGCCGACCAACCTCAACAACGTCGAGACCTGGGCCAACGTCCCCGCCATCATCGTCAAAGGCGCCGCCTGGTTCGCCGCCAAGGGCACCGAACGGAGCAAGGGCACGAAGATATTCGCCCTCACCGGTCGGGTCAGGAACACGGGCCTCGTAGAGGTGGCCATGGGGACGCCGCTTCGAGAAATCGTCTACGACATAGGTGGCGGCGCGAGTGATGGCGTCGAGGTGAAGGCCGTGCAGACCGGTGGGCCTTCGGGCGGCTGCCTGCCGGTGAGCCTGTTCCACCTGCCCGTGGACTTCGAGGCCCTGACCGAGGCCGGCTCGATGGTGGGTTCGGGTGGAATGGTCGTCATGGACGAGCGGACCTGCATGGTCGACGTGGCCAAGTACTTCCTCGCCTTCCTGCAGGACGAGTCCTGCGGCAAGTGTATGCCTTGCCGCCTGGGCATAGATCGGATGCTCGAGATCGTGACCGACATCACAGAGGGCCGTGGGCTTCCCCACCATCTGGACCTCCTCGAGAAGATTGGCTACACGGTCCAGGAGACGTCGCTGTGCGCTCTGGGGAAGACGGCCCCCAACCCCGTGCTGTCCACCTTGCGGTACTTCCGCGAAGAGTACCAGGCGCACATCGATGAGAAGCGCTGTCCCGCTGGCGTCTGCCGGGCGCTCATCCAGTACGTCATCGACGAAGACAAGTGCACCGGTTGTGGCGCCTGCCTCCGTGCCTGTCCACACGGGGCCGTCACGGGCGAGAAGAAGCAACCGCACACCATCGACCCCGAACTGTGCACCAAGTGCGGCATCTGCCGTGACGCGTGCACGTTCGAGGCCGTGACGGTCCGATGAGGAGACCCGGATGCCGGAATACGTCACGCTGACGATCGACGGAGCGAAGCTTCGCGTGCCCGAGGGCACCAGCGTCCTGGAGGCCGCTCTCGAGTACGGCATCTGCATCCCCCACCTCTGTTACGTGCCCGGCCTCTCGCCCATAGGCGTGTGCCGCCTGTGCATCGTGGAGCTGGTGGAGGACGGTCGCGCCAGGGTGACGGCGTCGTGCACGCTCGAGGCCCGGGAAGGCATGGTCATCCGCTCCAACTCCGAGAAGATCAGAGGGCTGAGACGTAACCTCGCCGAACTGCTGGTTGCCCACGCACCCAACTCACGGGCCATCCAGGACATCGCCGTGCGCTGTGGCGTGACGGAGGTCGCCTATCCCTTCCGAAACGAGACCTGCGTTCTGTGTGGTCGATGTGTCCGCGTCTGTGGGGAGATGTGGCAGGCGAAGGCCATCGGTTTCGTCGGCCGGGGCAAGGACCGGCGCGTCAGTTTTCCCTTCGGCGTCAAGCCCGACTTCTGCAAGGACTGCAACAGTTGTGTTGATCTGTGTCCGATGACCATCACCGCGTGTCCCGGTCCGATGGAGTCGGGCCGGGAGTATCTCTGTGGCCTGTGCGAGTCGCAACTGTCCATGGCCGAGAACGTGCCCGACACGTGTGTTGTGTGCGAGTTGGGAATGGGGTTCCAGTGCACCCGCCGTACGTAGGAGAAGCAAACCCCGGTCCACGAAGTCGATGCAGGAGGTGAGGGGATGAACCTGATACGTCCCAACGCAAGTGAGACCTCACAGACCAGCAACCGCTCCCGCGACGTCGTGCCGAGCTCCGGTATCTGCACGCGCTGTATCGACGGTTGTCGAGGGAACTGCGAGATTTTCAAGGCCTCGTTTCGGGGGAGGGAAGTGCTCTATCCCGGGCCCTTTGGTTTCGTGACCGCTGGTGCCAACAAGGAGTACGAGGTCGATTACTCGCATCTGAACGTCGTGGGCTACGCCCTGGGAGCGGAAGGCCTGCCCGAGGGCGAGACCGGCGACCCCGACAACACCCTCTTCCCGATGGTCAACACCGAGGTCGAGTACGGTGACCAGAGCAAGGTGAAGATGAAGCTGCCCGTCTTCACCGGAGCGCTTGGGTCCACCGAGATCGCCCGCCGCAATTGGGAGCACCTCGCCGCTGGCGCGGCCATTGCCGGCGTCAGCGTCGTCTGTGGTGAGAACGTCTGCGGCATCGATCCCGGGCTGGAGGTCGACGGAAGCGGCAAGATCGTCGAGTCGCCCGAGATGCGGCGACGTGTCCAGACCTACCAGCAGTGGCGTAACGGATACGGCGACATGATCG
This sequence comes from uncultured Planctomycetota bacterium, assembly GCA_964536795.1. Lineage (GTDB taxonomy): Bacteria > Planctomycetota > DG-23 > CBDVDV01 > CBDVDV01 > CAZIBA01. The sequence goes on from CAZIBA010000089.1 coordinate 7,357, forward strand.
TGCAGATGAACGTTGAGGACACACGGTTCGGCGCCGCCGAGTACGTCATCGAGAAACTCGGTG
>CAZIBA010000090.1:0-7398 GCA_964536795.1 uncultured Planctomycetota bacterium
TCAAAGACTACCTCAGAGTCACTGGCGCTCACGACCCGGCAGCGGGCCCGTCCCTCCTGGGCCGCTCGGAAGCTCCTCCCGCGAGGGTCCACCTCGTCAGAGACCCAGAGGTCGGGCAGGAAGCTGTCCCGGGGCAACAGCTCCCGGCCCAGGATGTGGATGCTCTCGATGAGGCCGTTGGCCAGGGACCAGCGGTAGCGGAAGGTGCCGCCGGTCACGGTGAGCTTTTTGCCTTCGCGCGTGAGGGTTAGCGGGGTGAAATCGGCTCGGTCCGGACGTTCGCCGACGGTCGAGCTCATGCTCAAGACTCCTTCTCCGGGGACGGGCGCGAGCGGGGAGTCCCCGGGTCCGACCCATCAAGCTTCGCTTGTCTCGATTGTACGCCCTGCCTGCCGCAGACGCCCTCCTGGGCGGACGGCCCGACGGGCAAGCCGAGAGTGGCGGTGCCACTCCACGAGAAGGCGACCATGGTGAGGTCGTCCGTCGGTGCCGCGTCGCCACGGTACGTGCGCAGGGCAGCAAGGAGCTTGTCCAGGAGGCCCTGCGGTTCGGTGGTCGGAGGTCGGCCCGAGTTCCCGGGGCGACTGGCTTCTTCGTAGGCCGCCACCGCATCCAGCAAGCGGTCCGAGCCGAAGATGGCCCCGGCGGCGTTCATGGCCTCGGTGACGCCGTCAGTGTAGGCCAGCACGGTGTCGCCGGGCTGGAGTGTCAGGACCGCCTCGTCGTAGGGCTCGTCGGGGACGACACCGAGCGGGAAGCCGGTGACGTCGGTGGCCAGGTAGGGCTCCCTTCGACTTCGCTCCGGACCGGCGGCCTGACCGGGACAGATCACCGGAGGGCAGTGGCCGGCGCTGGCCATCACCATCCGGCCATCGGTCGGAGCCACCTCGAGACAGAGTAGGGTGGCGAAGACCCGGCCGTCGGTCTGACGGGCCATGGCCTGGCTCAGCTCGGAGAGCACGTGGGCCGGTCCCGTGCGGACAGCGTGGTAGCGGATGTCGCGGGTGAGTCTGGCCATCATCAGGGCGGCCGGGATGCCTTTGCCCGAGACGTCACCGATGACCACCAGTAGGCGGCCGTCTTCCAAAGGTATGAAGTCGTAGAAGTCGCCGCCCACCTCGTAGGCCGTGGCGTAGTAGGTGGCGAAGGTCATTTCGGGTACATCCGGTGTGGAGATGGGGAGGAAGCTCCGCTGGAGCTGTTCGGCCAGACTCAGGTCCAGCTCCAGACGTTCGCGGGCGACGACCGAGTGGTGCAGACGGATGTTGCTCACAGCCAGGGCCACCTGTCCGGCGATGGCCGTGGCCAGGATCAGGTCCTCCCGTTCCAGGTGGTTGAGCGCCCGCCGACTGTCCACGTAGAGGGTGCCCAGGAACTCCCCCCGGCACACCAGGGGCACGCAGAGGAAGCTCCTGATCCGCGCGCCCACGACGCTGGGACGGTCGCGGAAGCGGGCGTCGCCCGTGACGTCAGCGCAGAGCACGGCCTCCCGTTTCTCCGTGACCAGCTTCAGGATGGTCTGGCTGAGAGAGACGTCCCGGGTGAGCTGCCCCCCGCGTCGGCGCGCGGCCCGGGTGGTGAGCTGACCATTCTCCTCGTCCACCGTGGCGAACAGCACCTGCTCGGCCTTGGGCAGAACACCGAGGAGCCAAGCGACCACTCGGTCGGCCAGCTCCTGGGCGTCCAGGACCTGAAGCAGCTCGGCGCTGATCTGAGAGACGAGGGCCAGACGGCCCTGCAGTTCGGCCAGGTTGGTGGGCTCACCGGCGCCCAGCAGGTCGTAGCCTTCCACTTCCATCCGCTCGATGACCGAGGCCGTGTCGGTGGCCTGGTCGGTGGCCACCAGTTCGACAGCCGGCTCCCTCTCTTGCTGCAGGACCTCGGTGAAACGAAGGACCACCTTCCCCAGCCTGATGCGGTCGCCCTCTCTGAGCCGGCTCCGGGTGACGGGCTGGTTGTTGAGGAAGGTCCCGTTGGTGCTTTGGAGGTCCTCCAGAACGAAGACATCGCCCTGCTGGGCAATGGAGACGTGCGTACGACTGATGGTGGGGAGATCGAGCACGATGTCGTTCACGGAGCTCCGGCCCAGGGTCACCTGCCGGCTGCTGATGGGAAAGGCCTTGCCTACCTCCGGGCCACGCTCCATCACCAGGACGGCCATCGTCTCACCTCGGACTCAGAACACCGCACGTAGCTTACCGGTTCGACCGCCAGATGGCAAGACCCAGCCAGACGGCCAGCACCCCGGCCACCAGAGCGCCGGCCAACCCCAGAGCGCTGACGCCCCAGAGCTGCGGGCCGATGTCCGCCGTGATGAGCATGGTGGAGGCCAGGATCACGGCGGCCAGGGTGACCGAGGAGGCCAGGCGGTTGCTGGCTCGCTCCAGGGTGTGGCCGAAGGGGTCCAGCCCCTCGTGCTTGAAGACGACCTGGAGCTGACCGGCCACGGTCTTGTCCAGAAGCTGACGAAGCTCACCGGGCGCCCGCTGGGCCAGCTTGGCCAACTGCCAGAGGGTGAGTCCCAGGGCGCGGGCCAGTCGCGTAGGAGAGAGCTTTTCCAGGGCCAGTCGGCGTGCGTAGGGACCGGCGACGGCCGCCAGGTCGAAGTCGGGGTCCAGCTCCCGGGCCAGGGCGGCCACGGTCACGAACGACTTCCCCAGCAGCACGAAGTCCCGGGGCAGGAAGACGTGATGTCGTCGGGCCAGGGTCATCAGCTCCTGGAAGACCCGCAACTGATCGATGCGGACGAAGGGCATGTGGAAGTACTTGTCCAGCAGCTCCTCCAGGTCGCCCGCCAGCTCGCGCACGTTGGTCTCCGGGCCCAGCACGCCGATCTCGGTGTAGACTTCGATGACCACGTCGAGCTGGTGGTTGACGACGGCGATGAGGGTGGTGCCCAGTTGCCCCCGGAGCTCGTCGCTCAGGTGGCCCACCATACCGAAGTCCACGATGGCCAGCACCCCCTCCTCGTCCACCAGCAGGTTGCCGGCGTGGGGGTCGGCGTGGAAGTGACCGGTCACGAGGAACTGCTGCATGAAGGCGTCGGCCAGGGTCTGGGCCAGCTCCCGCCGGTCCACGCCCATACGCTCCAGTTGGGCACCGTCACTGACGTTGTGGCCGCTGAGTCGCTCCAGGGTGAGCACGCTGGAGGTGGTGTAGTCCCAGAACACCCGGGGCGCCGTCACCCGCGGGTGCTCGGCGAACTGCTCGTGGAAACGCTCGGTGGAGGACGCCTCTCCCACGAAATCCAGCTCCCGCCGGATGGTCCGACCAAACTCCTCCACGATGAGCCGGGGTCGAAGCACCCGGCTCTCGGAGACGTGTTCCTCGACCAGCTTGGCCAACTGGCCCAGGAGGTCGATGTCGGTGATGACGACCTTCTCGATGCCCGGCCGCTTCACCTTCACCACCACCTCCTCGCCCTCACTGGTGGTAGCGTAGTAGACCTGGGCGATGGAACCGGCGGCGAAGGGCTCGGGGCTGAACTCGCCGAAGAGCTGGTCCACCGGAGCCCCCAACTCCTGCTCGATGACCGCGCGGGCCAGGGCCGAGTCGAAGGGAACCACCCGGTCCTGCAGTCGGCGCAGCTCCTGGACGTAGACCGTGGGTAGGAGGTCGGGACGGTTGGAGAGCATCTGCCCGAACTTGACGAAGGTGGGTCCCAACTCCTGGAGCATGTCCGCGAAGCGACGGGCCAAGGGGACTTCCTCGCGGTCCAGGTCCCTGGGCGGCTTCCGCAGACGGGGCAAGGGCAGGTGGTGACCGAGCTGCACCTGGTCCACGAAGTAGCCGAAGCCGTACTTCCCCACAACCTGGAGAACCTGCCGGAGCCGGGACAGACTCCGGTAACCCCTGGCGATGCGGGAGATGTCTACCACGGGAGCACTCCTACCCACCAGCCCAGGCGGCGCCCGTTACTGGCCCGGCCCCACGGCCTCCCTGACGCGAACCAGGACCTCCAGCAGGCCCCTTACCTCCGCCAGTCGGAGCATGGTGGCCGCGTCGCTCAACCCACGCTCAGGCTCGGGGTGCACCTCCAAGAAGACCCCGTCGCAACCGGCGGCCACCGCTGCCCGGGCCAGCACCGGGGCCATCTCCCGGTGGCCACCGGAACGGTCACCAGCGGCCCCGGGCAGCATCACGCTGTGGGTGGCGTCAAAGAGCACGGGGCAGCCCAGCCCCTGCATCACCGGGATGGCCCGCAGGTCGGTCACCAGGTTGTTGTAGCCGAAGCAGCTCCCCCGTTCGGTGAGGATGACCCGGTCGTTGCCCACGGCCCGGGCCTTCTCCACCACCAGTCGCATGTCCCAGGGGGCCATGAACTGGCCCTTCTTGATGTTGAGGGGTCTGCCGGTCCGGGCGGCGGCCTGGATGAGATCCGTCTGTCGGCAGAGGAAGGCCGGTATCTGAAGCACGTCCAGCACCGCCGCCGCCGGCCGGGCCTCTCCGGGCAGGTGCACGTCCGAGAGCACGGGCACGCCCACCTCCTCCTTCACCCGGGCCAGGACCTCCAGCCCCCGTTTCAGTCCCGGACCCCGGAAGGAAGCCCCGGAAGAGCGATTGGCCTTGTCGTAACTGGCCTTGAAGATGTAGGGGAGTCCCAGGTCGGCGGTCACCTCACGGAGGACTCGGGCCACCTCGAGGCACAGCTCTTCCGTCTCGATGACACATGGACCCGCCACCACCACCAGAGGGTGGTTCCGGCCGATGCTGACCCCGCCCACACGAACGTCGGATCGCAGCACAGTGAACCGTCCTCACCTTGCCAGCAGACGTCATCGCCTCCTGGTCAAAGGTTATAGCTTTTGGCTCACCACGCTTCCACAAAAAAGAGGACCGTCGAGGCGGGGCCATCGGCGCTGCCTGGCTGGGCACGGTGATTGCACAGGTAAAGCTCGAACGGGCCGGTCAGACGGCCACAGCGGGGGCAGCGGAGTGACGTGCCGACGGGGGTGGTGGTTCTGGCCGCGGGGCGCGGACCGCTACCCCGCAGTCGGCACGTTCTCTCCCCGTGTGCAGGGTGCTCGTACGATGGTGGCGTCCCATGTCAACTCCTGGCGCGTTTCACCACGCTCGGTCCGTGGGCCGGGGTCCCACGACCCCCGAAAAACCCGGCTCGTCGGAGGAAACCGCCAGGAGAGCGACCGTATCGAAAGATGGCCTGAGCGGCCGGTCCTGGGCACTGTCCTGCTGACGGTTGGGACTGGCCGCAGTCGGCTGCTTGCTGCTGGCAGGTTTTTGCTTGTTTCAGGCGTTCCCTTCGGCTACACTCTCGTCGGCTCAACGACGGGGGAAGGAAGAGACGATGGGCGTTTTCAAACGCGTCTCCGATATCATTTCGGCCAACATCCATCACCTGCTGGACCGCTGCGAAGACCCCGAGAAGATGTGCAAGCAGGTGGTGCGCGAGCTGGAGGCCCACCTGACCCGGGTCCGCCACGCCGTTGTCCAGGCCGTGGCCGCCGAGCGTCAGTTGCGGGCCTCGCTGGACCAGAACCGGGACGTATCCTTCCAGTGGGCCGAACGGGCAGCCCAGGCCCTTGGGGAGGGCGAGGAGGAGCTGGCCCGCCGGGCCCTTCGTCAGAAGCTCTCCTACCAGAGCGCGGCCGACCGTCTCCAACCCGACTGGGAACGGGCCGCAGCCGGGGCCGAGGAGTTGCGCTCCCAGCTCGTTATCCTGCAGCAGAAGCTTCGGGAAGCCTGTCACTATCGGGACATGCTCATCGCCCGTCAGCGGGCGGCGGAGGCCAAACGGCAGGTCGAGCGCTCGCTGGTCAGGCTCTCCCAGGTGGGGGAGAAGTTCCAGCAACTCGGCCGGATGGCCGAGGTGGTCAGCCGACTCGAGTTGGAGGTGGCCGCCGAGGCCGAGCTGCGCAGCGAAGAGCAGGTCCTGGTGGCTGAGCTGGACTCCCGTCAGGAAAGTCAGGAGGTCGAGGCCGAGCTGGAAGCCCTCCGTCAGCGCCTGTCGGCGCCCCAGGTCTCCACAAAGACCGACGCCCCATCGTCCTCACCGGACTGACGACCATCTCCCCGGAGCCCACCCTAACCTGCAGAAGGCTTGCCAAGGAACCCCGCGAGTGGCAGGATAGTGGCGCCAGTTGGCCGCTGAACTTCCGATCGCTTGGGGTAGAAGAACCCGGGAGCTGGCCGTGAGTGAGGGCTCACAGGAAAGACGGGACGACGCCCGTCAGGGACTGCGCCGGGGCCAGAGGCTGGGCAGCAGGTTTCTGGTGGAGCGGGAGTTGGGCCGCGGGGCCATGGGGGTGGTCTATCTGGCCCTGCAGGAGAACCTCCACCGTCACGTGGCCCTCAAGGTTTGCTCCGGGTCGACCGCCGACCTGGCCCGCCTTCGCCGGGAGGCCCTGGCCGTGGCCCGCCGCAACCACCCCCACATCGTCCAGGTCTACGACGTGGAGGACCTGGAAGGCTACCTGACGATCATCTTCGAATACCTCCCCGGTGGGAGTCTGCGTGAACGCCTGAGTCCGGCCGGTCCACGGCCGCTGAGCGGATCCCTGCGTCTGACCGACCAGGTGGCGGGTGCCTTGGAGAGCGCTCACCGCCGGGGCATCATCCATCGGGACGTCAAGCCGTCCAATATCCTCTTCGACGAAGACGGCCGAGCCAAACTGGCCGACTTCGGCGTCGCCCTGCTGTCCGGAGATGCTTCTCCCGGAGGAGGAGCAGGGGTGGATGCGCCGGAGGTGGAGGGCTCGGGCTTTGCCGGCACCGTGCGCTACGCCGCCCCCGAACAGCTCCAGGGCCGACCGCTGGACGGCCGCACCGACCTCTATGCGTTGGCGGTCGTCCTCTTCGAGCAGCTTACGGGTCAGCCTCCGTTCAAAGGCGAGACCCCGACCGACGTGGCCCGGTCCATCCTCTCGGAGCTTCCTCCCCGCGTGTCCTCACTGTCCCCCCCGTGGCCAGAGCTGGACGGCCAGGCCCGTTCCGCCTTCCTGGCCGAGGCCGAGTCCTTTTTCGAGCGGGCCCTGGCCAAGTCTCCCGAGGACCGCTTTCCCGACGCCCGCGGATTCCGCGAGGGGCTCCGTGGGCTCGGGGTGACCGCCGGCGTGCCCCTGCCGGAGTTGCCTCCAGTGAGCGACCACCTCGAGGAGCCGGAGGCCGAGATGGGTCTGGTCGCGCCGCCGGCGAGGGGGATGGTAGCGACCACGACGCTGGAGTTGTCCTTCCTGGTGCTGGAGCACGTGTCCTGGCGTGGGAGCGTGTGGGATCGGCTGCGGAACCTGGCCCGGTCTCACGTGAGCGCTCTGGCCGACCGACTGGGGGACTGGGTGCTGCGTCGCCGGCTGTCCCTGTCGCTGGCTGGGCTGAGAGTGAAGGGTCTGGAGCGCGAGCTGGTCGCGGTGGAAGCGCGGGCCCGTCGGCTTCGCAGCTACT